>NZ_JAEHCH010000016.1:0-135760 GCF_016483245.1 Bacillus cereus group sp. N31
AATATGTCACCTATAGCTTATAGGAAACATGTTATCTAGGTGTTTTTTCTTTGTCTCACCAAATGGGGCCAGACCATGTAGAAATATACAGAAAGGATGGCGTTTATTATGAATATTTCGATTCAAAGGATTTTGGTGCGGGATTCGTTTAATAAAGTTACATGATGAAAAACCATTCATTATTCCATCATGTGACAATCAAAAAATATTTGGTAACTTATTTCTGATATTAAGTTTTATAAAAATTTAATAAAATCTTTTCTTTGTATTAATTATTTTATTTTAAATTAATTATATAAAGAAATGGAGGCTAGAAAATAGATGCATAGATTGAGTTTATACCGCTTATATTAGGAATTTAAATAAACAATATGTACGATTCTCTCACTACACTAGTATAGTGGCCTTTATTAACAGCAAAATTTATAATTTACAAGGAGAACATTTTATGAGTAAGAGAATAAAAGAATTAGATTCCATACGAGGGTTAGCGGCACTTACAGTGGTATTTGGACATTTTTGTTTAATGCTACCATCGTTACCTAATTCTATTAAATTTTCCCCGCTTAGGTTTTTATGGGCGGGCGGAGAAGCTGTAATCGTTTTTTATGTACTAAGTGGTTTTGTGTTATCTATGGCACTTTATCATTCAAAAACAAATTATTGGGGATATTTAATTAAGAGATTTGTAAGAATCTATATTCCTTATTATTTTTGGATAATCGTTACCTTTGCTTTATTTATTTTATTTTCGCCGTATGAAGTGGTAGGGCTACGGGATTGGTTCTATGATAGATGGCAAGGGTCTATAACAAAATTAGATATTCTAAACCACTTTGTGCTTCTTAATAACTTTTTTACGGAAAATTATAATCCAGTTATTTGGTCATTGACTCAAGAAATGCGTATATCTATTGTATTTCCTTTGTTATTCCTTCTTTTCTATAAACTGAATTGGAAGAAAACGATACTATTTGCTTTGAGCTTTTCTTTAATTAGTGTTTTTCTTAATATGTTGCATATTGGGAAAGCTGAAGGATTTTATAATGGTTATGCTGACACACTGCATTTTACATCTATGTTTATGGTTGGAATGTTACTTTTTAAGTATCAGGAAAAACTTATCTACTCATATAGGAATATGAAAAAATTTAAAAAAGGATTTCTTATTGCATTAGGGATTATTCTATATTTATATTCCATTTTAATTTATGGTCTTTCCCGTAATGATACTACTTTCTTATTAAAAGATTGGGGTGTCGTAATGGGGGTTAGTATATTTATTATAATGGCTATGAGTAACCTAAAAGTAAAAGCATTTTTAAATAAGAGTGTATTTGTATATTTAGGAGAAATTTCATACAGTATCTATTTGTGTCATTTTCCAATCATGATGGTACTATTTAAACTTTTGTATACAAAGATACCTATCTTTTTCCTTCTTACTTTGTGCATTGCAATGACACTACTTTTTTCTATAGTTTCGTATTATTTAATCGAAAAGAAATGTATCAACTGGGCAAAACAAAGAACAACAAATTTTTTGAAAAAAATATAATTCCTGGAGAGATTTTATTTCTTTAGTAAATATATGAATATGACCGATTCCTAAGTATACTTAGGAATCGGTCATATTTGGATTCTAAATGTAAATATAGTAAAGTGGAATATAATTGAAATTGAAAACCACTTAGAAATAACAATTACGGTGTGAGCTATTGTATAGTATAGATATGGTTAATAATAAAGGGGGAATACATATGTGGAAGCGATTTGTAGCAATTGGTGATAGTTTTACAGAGGGGATAGGGGATGAAGTTGAGGGAATTGCATTAAAAAGCTGGGTAGATCATTTTGTTCAACTGTGTGTAAACGATATAGAATATGCTAATTTTGCAAAGCGTGGGTTAGTAACTAAAGAAATTCGCTCACAGCAATTGGAAAAGGCATTAACTTTTAATCCAGAGTTGGTTAGTCTCATTGCAGGTGCAAATGATGTTCTAAAAGGACGTTGGAATCATGATGCATATAAGAACGATATGGAATTTATGATAGATACATTAAGTAAAACAGGTGCTGATATTATGATAGCAAACCTTCCAGATTTTACTGTTAGGCTTCCATTTCCTTCTGAAAAAAAACAAGTATTAAAAGAACAATTATTAGAGGCAAATGAAGTTATACTTTCACTGAGTAGAGAGTATAAGCTTCATCATGTTGACTTTTGGAATCATCATTTAGTTAATGACAATACGCTTTGGTCTACGGATTTCATTCATCCAAACTCAAAAGGATATGTAAAAGTTGCTGAATTGATTTTTAGTAGTTTGCCTGTACAGAAGACAAAATAATAGTTTGCAATTTAACGAATATAATATTAATTGTATGAAGCTATGTTTTTTAGTAAATGGAAAGAACTAAAAATTTAGCAAACAAAGCGTATCTACGATATATTTCTACAGTAGTGCACAAATGCAGAATCACAAAGAAAGATCACTTATCGAAATAGGTGGTCTTTAAACGCTTTTATAACTAAATTAAAATATATACTGTATTACTAACAATTTCGTACTACATAAAGATTAAGTTCTCTTATAGAAAAACTGATTTTATATTATCTTAAAATATAATAACATGTTCAAATCATATTTTGGGTATGTATCCTAATTGTGAATAATGTGTAATTTTTTGAATTATAAATGTCCAATAAATAAAATAGATAGTAGGTGCAGAAGTATTAATGCTATATTATTCAATTCTTGTTATGAGTGCATTAGTGAAGAGAAGTTATTGCAATGGGAGGTACACCATCTGGGGTACTTCAATCAGAAGAATTAATGGAGATTTTTCTCCCTATTTTAAGAGCAGATTTTAAGATTGTCGAGACATATATTCATGATAATAATATACAACCATGTGATATTGATTTTCTTATATTTAATGGGAAAGATGATGAATTTACTACATACGATCAAGTAATAAAATGGAAGAAATATACAAGTAAAACGTGTACTTTTCATTCTTTTGAAGGTAGTCATTTCTTTCTAAATGAAAATATTGAAGAAATAGCAAAGAGTATTATAGGAAAGTTAGATTCTAAAAGATTATTAACTAGTTTTTAGAGGTTTTCTAAGTATACTCATGGCTAAGAAACAAAAATATTAAAGATAAAGAATACAGGCACTGCTGAAATATCTTTGAATAGAGGCAGGGCATTTTAAACTAACTGTTCAAAGGTAGGTATTGATGGAATTTTAAGTAAAATATATGAAGTGACTTTAGTTTAAGTTGACTTTACCTGAAGGTGAGGTTTTCTTTCATCATCAGATAGTCGTTGGATAACTGGTGAGTTAATTGATGCAAGTGGTGGATCTTGCATATAATGCTAATTGTAAGTACTATGTACTTTAAAACCAAAAATTTCTCAATTTAATGTTGAGAAATTTTTGGTTTTATTATTCTAGTAGTAATCGCTTTTTTAAAATTATAGAAATTTAAAGATAAAGTATTGTATACATGTAAGTATGATTAAAAATGAAAAATTGTAAATGCTAAATTTAATTAAATACGCCTTACTCTCTTTAACATTGGCCTGAATGAATAGTTTATAGGAGATTACACTGGCTAAAGATGCGATAATGGTTCCGAGCCCTCCAATATTTACTCCTAGTAATAAAGCTTTCCAATCAGAAGTAAAGTTTGATAGAAGAATTGAAGTAGGAAAATTGCTAATCAATTGACTCAAAAATATGGAACTAAAGAAGACTGAAGTATCTCCTCTTAAATTAGCGCGAGCAAATGTCTCCAGCGCATCCGAATGGGAAATGTTTCCGATAAAAATAAAAAAACAGACAAAGGTTATTAGAAGAAAGTAATCGATCTTAAATAGTAAGTTTCTATCTAACGTAAATGCTGCCATCAATGTGACTATTAGCGCAATGTAATAATTAATAACACCAAAAATAGATGCAATGATAGTGATAAGTATCAAAATCCAGACGGTAGCTTTTTTTCGATTTTTCACGGTAATAACAGGTAGTTCTATTTTCAAATCTGTTTTTTGAAGTTTTTGAGTAAATATAAATAACAAACTAATTCCAAGTACAGCTAAAAGCAGGATTGAACCTAAAAATGGGATGAGCTTAATTCCATAGTAAGAATATAGGTATAAATTTTGTGGGTTTCCCATAGGCATCAAGCTACTACCGATGTTTGCCGCAATTGTCTGCAGGATGATTGTATCCATCATGTTCATTTGTGTTTTTTTACTAATGACAAGTGTTATTGGTACAAAAGTGAGGAGAGCAACATCATTTGTTACAAACATGGAGCAAATAAAGCATAACAAAATTAGAATAATAGATATTGACCTGCTGTTATTGCATGTATTTAAAATCGCAACGGCAAGTTTATCTAATATCTTTAGCTGTTCAAAGGCCTTAATGGCCACCATTAGATTAGATAAGCTAATTAACACTTCAAAGTTAATATATTCGATCTTTGGTGAATGTATTAAGCAGCTTACAATTGCTAGTATCAGTGAAATGGTAAGTACTAAATCCTTTTTTAAAAATTCGAATTTCATAAGGAGTCTTTTTTTATTTTGAACGAATACTATTTCTTTCACAATACACCACCTGTAATCTATGTTAGTAAATATACGTTTTTGGGGATAACTCAATATTGTTAGAAAAGAGGATGTCATAAGGTCCTAAATAAGAGTTTTGTAATGTTTCATCCCTCCAAAAAAATTAGTGTCTTTAATGTTGTAAATATGTGCAATATAGATGAATTCCACTAGGGGGATTAACTGATAAAACAAATGTTTTTTGTATGATACCATAAATAAATTAAATGTTTTATTTTTTTAATATTCTTACAATATTTCATTGATTCTTGATTTCAAATACTTTATATGAAGTTCTAAAAGAGAAAAAGTATGCATGTTTTTATGAAGAAAATAGAGGCTTGTCAAAGATTAGGTAGAATCGAATCTGCGACGTTTGGATACTGTATAAAATTCACAAAATCTCAGTGTTTTTTAGATAAAAAAACTTAAAATATTTTTTTGTTTTTATAAAAACCTGTATTTTTTCGTAACATTCTGTACTTTTAATTATAAATTAAAGACAAGGTTCTCTTAGTTGAAGAGTGAAAGCGCTTTATAGATTTTTCGTGAAGTTTTTACCTAGCCTATTTTTGAGATTAGTAGTGAGAAAGGAGATATTTCCATGTTCTTGAGAAAATTAACAAAAAACCACTTAATCACTATTGATTATTATGATTTAAATCACCGGTAAACGAAACAAACATAATAGTACAACAATGTTAGTGGATAAAAATATTAGTTTTACAGAAAGGGGTAGAGCATCCGTTTGTATAAGCGTTAAGTACTTCAAAATTTCAGTTTTACGGTTACATGTTGTGATGTTTGCTTAAACAGGTCAATCCGATTCATATAGAAAATTTTTATCCTTGTTGTATTTGAATATGAATGAGGTATTTATGCCAGGGAATATAGGTGATTTTATATAGATTATGATAGATAAATTTTGACATGGAGTGATGATATGGAAAGGTTTTTTGTAGAGTTAGTCGGATCAACAAATGATTTTTTATGGTCTAAATTGTTAATTATTATGCTTGTTATTTGCGGAATTTATTTTACATTTAAATTGAATTTTGTACAGTTTCGAATGTTAAAAGAGATGGTCCGTGTATTAATGGAGGGGAAAAGTGGTTCTAAAGATCAAATCTCTCCTTTTCAAGCGTTTTGTATTGGTATGGCAGCCCGCGTTGGAACAGGGAATATCACAGGAATTGCGATTGCAATTGCATTAGGTGGTCCTGGAGCTGTATTTTGGATGTGGATTATTTCTATTATTAGCTCGGCATCCAGTTTTGTCGAAAGCACATTAGCACAAATATATAAAGTAAAAGATAAAACTGGTTTCCGCGGTGGTCCATCCTATTATATGGAAAAAGGGTTAAATAAACGTTGGATGGGAGTATTATTCTCTATTTTAATCACAATTACTTTTGGTCTTGTATTCAATTCAGTACAATCAAATACAGTTACAATTGCTTTTCAAAACTCATTTGGTACAGATCGTCTAACAGTTGGGATAATCATGGCCATTGCTTTCGCTGCAATTATCTTTGGTGGTGTACAACGTATTGCAAAAATGGCTGAATACAAGGTGGTATTTTTAGCGGTATTATACATTGGAGTTGCATTATTTGTTGTAGTTACCAACATATCAAAAATGCCGGAAGTGCTTTCTCTTATTGTTCAAAACGCATTTGGTTTTAAACAAATAGCAGGCGGTTCAATTGGTGCAGCACTTATGAATGGAGTTAAACGTGGTTTATTTTCAAATGAAGCTGGTATGGGAAGTGCACCAAACGTTGCCGCAACAGCAACAACAAGTCATCCAGTGAAACAAGGACTGATTCAAGCATTTGGTGTATTAACGGATACACTGATCATTTGTACTAGCACTGCCTTTATTATTTTGCTGTCTGATGCATATAAACAACCGGGGTTAAATGGTATTGCACTTACACAAGCAGCATTAAGTGAACACATCGGTTCTTGGGCATCCGGTTGTCTTGCTATCTTTGTTTTTTTATTTGGATTTGGTGCGTTAATTGGCAACTATTATTATGGTGAAACAAATATTCGCTTTTTACATACAAGTAAAGTGTGGTTAATGATATACAGAATAAGTGTGTTGGCTATGATTGTATTTGGTTCTGTTGCAAAGATTCAAATTGTATGGGATTTAGCGGACTTATTTATGGGCTTTATGGTTATTATTAATTTAATTGCTATTACCTTACTTTCAAAAGTAGCATTTGCGGCGTTACAAGATTATATAAACCAGAAAAAAGCTGGTAAAGATCCTATTTTTTATAAAGAAAACATTAAAGGGCTTGAAAATATTGAATGTTGGGATAGTTATGAGAAAACTTCAAAAAAGAAAAGTGTGTAATAAGAAGGATATTCAGACTGCAATATGTCTGAATATTTTTCTTGGTTCTAGTGCAAATATTATTGATTATAGTAAAGAAAAAATCATTCTATATAAAGTTAATAGTACGGGGGAATATGATTACATGATAAAGGATTCTAGCGTTCAAGTTGAGGGTCAAGAAAAAGTTTGCTTAGATCAATGGGTAGCTCATTATCGAACGTATGCAGCTAAGGGACGAAGCGCCAGTTATATTCCAGCTCTGGGGGAAATAAATGTATCGCAGTTAGGTATTTGTATAGTAAAGCCAGATGGAACAATGATAAAGTCAGGAGATTGGGAGATACCTTTCACATTACAAAGTATATCAAAAGTAATCGGTTTTATAGCCGCTTGTTTAAGTCGCGGTATTTCTTATGTATTAGAACGAGTTGACGTAGAGCCAACTGGAGATGCCTTTAATTCAATTATTCGTTTAGAGATACACAAACCAGGAAAACCTTTTAATCCTATGATTAATGCTGGAGCGATTACGATAGCTTCACTTTTGCCAGGGACATCGGTGCAAGAAAAATTAGAATCTATATACGTATTAATTGAAAAAATGATAGAGAAGCGTCCCGCTATTAATGAAATAGTATTTCAATCAGAATGGGAAACGGCTCATCGTAATAGAGCATTAGCATACTATTTAAAGGAGAACGGTTTTCTAGAATCAGATGTGGAGGAGACACTAGAGGTTTACCTAAAACAATGTTCGATTGAAATAAATACAGAAGATATTGCCTTAATAGGGCTTATACTGGCACATGATGGATATCATCCTATTCGCAAAGAACAAGTGCTCCCTAAAGAAGTAGCTAGGTTAACAAAAGCTTTAATGCTTACTTGTGGAATGTACAATGCTTCTGGAAAATTTGCTGCTTTCATTGGATTACCAGCTAAGAGTGGGGTATCCGGCGGAATTATGACACTTGTTCCCTCAAAATCTAGGAAGGATTTATCGTTCCAAGATGGATGTGGTATTGGTATTTACGGACCAGCCATTGATGAGTATGGGAATAGTTTACCAGGAATTATGTTGTTAGAACATATTGCAAAAGAATGGGATTTAAGTATATTTTAAAAAGGAGCACAGATATTTTGGTGTTAGAGCGAGTCCAAAAGTGTTCAGACCTTATATTGTGTCTGAACATTTTTAAGTTATAAAGTATCTTTCTAAAGTAGAAGAGTGTAATGAATACTCACAATCTATAATGCTTTCGTTTATATCTTATTTATCAGTTTTTGAAAAAAATAGAGTAAGTATTGTATTAATGCAAATAGGTTTGTATACTGACTGTTAGGCGAAAGTGAGAAGTGATTATTTTGAATCTTAGTAATTTAGTAAAAAAAGACATCTATATTCTCATTTTAATGATACTTACAGTACCCTTAGTAGGTGAGATAAAGTCATTTCCTTTAAATGAAACATTTAGAATGAGCTTTGGTGCACCAACATTTTTCTTTTTTTTGTTATTGTTTCGACGAGTTCCAGCATTTTTACCGGGTTTTTTAACAGCGATAGTCGTGGTAGTATTTCGTATCTCAATGGATGTCATTATAAAGGAAAATATGGATTGGCTAGCCGCTTTTCATACTCACTATCCTAGTTTTTTCTTTTATTTTACTTATTCGTATCTCTTTCATTTAGCAAAAATCAAACGTTTTTATAATCAACCACTAATGATTGGTTTTATTGGTTGCATGATTGAAATACTGTCAGACTGTGTGGAATTAATGATTCAATATTTCGTATTAAAAACATCGATCACATCCGAGGCAATAAATGAGATCATTGTTATCGCATGTTCCCATAGTTTTATAGTTCTAAGCTTTTTCAATATGATGAAATTGTATGAAGCGCAATCAAGGGAGAGACACATAAAGAAACAAAATGAACACATGCTCATGCTCATCTCTAATTTATATGAAGATGCTGTTCATTTAAAAAAAACATTACAAGATGCTGAGAATATAACAAAAAAATCCTATGATTTATATAAAACTTTAGACTCTTTTGAGCACAAACAGATGGATTTTCAGTTTGGGGATTTAAGGCAACAGGCATTACAAATTGCTGGTGAGGTCCATGACGTTAAAAAGGATAACCAACGTATTTTTGCGGGACTTTCAAAGCTAATTTCTGATGAAAGTTTTACAGATTATATGTCTGTACATGAACTAGTAAATATCATTATACGGGCAAATACGAAATATGCACGGTTGCTAGAGAAAGACATCCAATTTGTGTATAAAATTGATGGTGTGCATCCTCATTATCATATTTACACAATCTTATCTATTATAAATAATATCGTTACAAACGCTGTAGAAGCTATCCAAGGTATGGGAACCATCACAATTGACATTAATAAAGACCACCATTTTGTTGAATTTCGAATAGGCGATAATGGTCCCGGTATTTCTTCAAAATATAAAGATTCAATTTTTGAGCCTGGGTTTACTTCTAAATATGATGATTTAGGCAATCCATCGACAGGTATCGGATTATCGTATGTTAAAGAAATGGTCGAACAACTTGAAGGTGATGTTACGCTTGAGGACAGAACCGGAGGAAAAGGATCAATTTTTATAATTAGATTAAGGATTGATCATATAATTTCGAAAGGGTGATTCTATGTATTTTTATATAGTAGATGATGAAAAAGCGGTTCGCTCAATGTTGGCTCAAATTATCGAGGATGAAGATCTTGGGGAGGTTATAGGAGAAGCTGAGGATGGTTTATCTTTAGAGCAACAAATGGTAATCCTTAAAAATATAGACATTTTATTTATCGATTTGTTAATGCCGATTCAAGATGGAATAAAAACAATTCGTCAAATAAAACCTTCGTTTAAAGGGAAAATCATCATGGTCTCTCAAGTAGAATCAAAAGAATTAATTGCTGAAGCTTATTCGCTTGGCGTTGAATACTATATTATTAAGCCGATTAACCGGATTGAAGTATTAACAGTTGTTCGGAAAGTCATTGAACGAATTCGTTTGGAAAAATCGATAAAAAACATTCAAGAATCGCTTAATACGGTACTAAAATTGGATAGTAATTCAAGTGTGCAAGAAAAATACCGTAATGAAAAACATTTAAATACTTTTAATCATTTTCAAAATTCCATTCATTTTCTTTTGTCTGAATTAGGAATAGCCAGTGAAAGTGGAAGTAAAGATTTAATGGATATGCTAGATTATTTATATAAATATGAACAAGATAACACGTTGGAACAAGGTTTTCCCTCACTAAAAGAGATTTTTATGAATTTAGCTCAAAAAAAACTTGGGGATTCAGCTGAAGATACCGAATTAAAAAGGTTCATAGAAGCTTCCAAACAACGGATTCGGAGAGCAATTTATCAATCATTAAACCATTTAGCATCCCTTGGACTTACTGATTTTTTAAACCCGAAGTTCGAAAATTATGCTTCTAGATTTTTTGATTTTACTACCGTAAGGAGAAAGATGACAGAATTGAATAATGAACCAACATTACCTGCTCGTATTGATACGAAAAAATTTATTCAAGTTCTTTATTTTGAAGCAAAACGAATACACTTGGAATTAAGATGATAAACTCTTGCTCATTATTACTTTCAATTAATAGATTGATAGTTGTTTTCATGTTATTTGTTTTATATAGTTTTTCTAAGAGAGGATTTTCCTTTATTTCATATTGAATTTAAAATCAGAAAATTCCGTATCGATTTGGTAGAAGTGTATGAACTTAGAACAAAAGAATATGTATTTTTTATTTTTTAAAACATTAATATTCATTTAAAAAAACGAGTATTTCCACAATAAAATATAAATACATAGTAAGTTGAGTTGAAAAAAAGATGCTATCTTCTAGCGTCTTTTTTTCTTTAAGAGGAAATATCATTGATCCTTATATTATTTGAAATTAAAATGTGGGCATATAAATAAGGGAAAAGGAGATAATATCTAACAAATTATAATTGGAAATGGTATTTTAGGTCAGAAATGTTTTTATACTAACTAGGTTATTGGTACTCAATAAGCATAATGTCTCGCTTTTCTGCTCTTTAATCTTATAGTTATTTTTTATTAAGTACATATCGTTTTTTAGAAATCTCAATCCTAGCAGAGTATATAAATTGGGTGATAAAAATGTGGAACATAATTACTTCTTATCTTCCAGATTGGAAAGTCTTTGTACAAGCTTTTATCTTGTTTTTAATTCCGTATACTATCTCAAGATTTTTTCATTGGGTTCGTATGTCAGAGAAAGAGTGGGAAGTATGAGTTGGTGGAAGTCAAGAGACAAACAAGTGAAAAAAAATAATATTCAAAGTAAAACGAAACAAGAGCATAAACCTTCTCAAAATGCAATCGTTCATTTCACAAATGATTTTGCCTCTAACTTAGAACTTATAAAGCAACAAATCGGACATAATTCTGATGTTCGCTTTCGGAAGTTTAATATTGGACGCACAGACATTCAGGCTGGGATCATTTTTGTTGATGGTCTATCAGATAAAGAGATAATTGACAAACATATTATGAAATTACTAATGGATGATTTTTCTGATGAATATAAAAATGAATCTTCTTATGTGGAGGGGACTGTTTCAAAAGAATATATTAAAAATAAAGTTCTTACAATTAGTGAAATAGCAGAAGTCCATTACATAAAAGATTTAATACCCAAAGTATTGATAGGTTCGACAGCTCTTTTAATTGATGGCTTAGCAGATGTGTTTATTCTTGGTACAACAAAAGCAAATAAACGAAACATTGAAGAACCAGTATCGGAGGCATTAGTCAGAGGTCCACGGGTGGGTTTTACTGAAGTATTAAGTGATAATACCTCACTTTTGCGAAGGCATTGTGCAGATGATAATTTATCATTAGTAAAGCTACCAGTAGGAGAACGTGCAAAGAAAGAGCTAGTTGTCGCATTTATTAACGATCTTGCTAGTACAGAATTGGTGGATGAAATAAAAAACAGAATTCAGAAAATTGACATAGACAGTGTACTCGAATCTGGTTATATAGAGCAACTCATTGAAGATAATTATCTAAGTCCTTTTCCGCAGATTCAAAATACAGAACGACCTGATCGTGTTATTAGTGCTTTGATGGAAGGTCGAGTAGCTATTTTGTTAGATGGAACACCATTTGTTTTAATTGCTCCAGTTACATTTAGTATGCTACTGCAATCACCAGAAGATTATTATGAAAGGTGGCTTCCTGGTACACTTCTCCGCTTATTACGCTTCATGACAGCTTTTGTTTCATTATTTGCTCCAGCACTGTATATTTCTTTCATTTCATTTCATCCAGGATTAATTCCCACTAAGCTCGCTATTTCTATTATCGGATCGCGAGAAGGAGTTCCTTTTCCCGCTTTAATAGAAGCGTTAATTATGGAAGTAGCTATCGAAGTTTTACGAGAAGCAGGTTTACGTCTGCCTAAACCGATTGGACCGGCAATGGGAATTGTGGGCGGTTTAATAATTGGTCAGGCTGCCGTAGAAGCAGGAATTGTTAGTCCAATAATGGTTATCGTTGTTGCGGTAACAGCTATTTCTTCTTTTACTATTCCGCAATATAGTGTGGGAATTACGTTACGCATTCTTCGTTTTGTAGCTATGTTTTGTGCTGCGATATTTGGATTGTATGGAGTTATTCTCTTCTTTCTTTTACTTTGCAGTCATTTAGTGAAACTGAAAAGTTTTGGCGTTCCTTATACTAGCCCTGCTGTTCCATATCGATTCAGTGACTGGAAAGATTTTATGGTTCGCATGCCATTAAAAATAATGAGACGTCGACCGAAAATAATGCATACCAAAAAAACTATCCGCAAAAGGTAGCTGATGACGAAAGGAAGTGGCCTTCAGTGATTACTATACCTAAAGACCGAATAACAACTTCACAAGCAGTTGTTATTATTGTAAATTACATACTTGGGACAGGAATTCTCACTTTGCCCAGAGCATCTGTGGAAAAAGTGAAAACACCAGATGTATGGTTAAGTGTGATATTAGGTGGGATACTCGCAATGGTTTCAGGAGTAATTATGGTCAAATTAAGTCAGCAGTTTCCAGAAAAAACATTTTACCAATACAGTCAAGATATTGTAGGGAAATGGATAGGCAGATTGCTTAGTTTTCTTATTATAGGGTATTTTCTTACAACTTCAGCATTTCAAATTCGTTCAATGGCAGAAGTAATAAGCTTTTTTTTGCTAGAAGGAACCCCCACATGGGCTATTGTTATGCCTTTTATGTGGATAGGTCTCTATTTGATTATGGGCGGTATTAATTCAATTGCACGGATGTTTGAAATAATATTTCCTATTACTGTTTTTATTTTTTTAATCATTTCCTTTATGAGTATCGGAATATTTGAGATAGATAATCTCCGTCCCGTATTAGGTTTGGGAATTAAACCAGTGTTAGATGGGATAAAAACAACGTCTCTCGCATATACAGGTCCTGAAATTATGTTAATTCTTTTGGTATTTATGGAACAACGAAAGAAAGCAGTAAAAGCTATTTTAGTTGGAATTTCTATTCCGTTAATCTTTTATGTAATAACTGTTGTAATGGTCATTGGTGCATTATCAATTGATGGGGTTGTAACAAGAACATGGCCGACAATTGACCTTATGCGCAGTTTTGAAATTTCTGGTTTGATATTTGAACGTTTTGAATCTTTACTGCTTGTAATATGGATTATGCAAATATTTGCTACCTATACGATTAGTTACTATGCAGCTGCATTAGGATTAGCGCAACTCTTTAAAAAGAGTATTCATCCGTTTATTTTTGCTTTGATTCCAATCATTTACATCATTGCTATGACTTCGAAAAATATAAATGACTTGCTTAAATTGGGGGATATGCTTGGTAATGTTGCATTATTTTTATTTGGTTTACTGCCACTGCTTCTTCTTATTATTACGCGATTAAAAGGAGGAGTAGTGTGAAAAATAAATTTAATTATATGCGCTTCTATTTGGCTTTGTTAGGGACGCTTTTGCTTCTATTTTTAACAGGGTGTTGGAGCAGCAAAGAAGTAGAAGAGTTGAGTTTAACTGCAGGTATAGCACTAGATAAAGGGAAGGATTCAACAATTGAGAAAGAGGATGAGGAAGGAGGTTATCCTAAAAGAAATCTTATAACAGCTACTTATCAAATTGTTAGTTCGCAAGCACAAAGTAAAGGGAACGGACAGCAAAAACGTTATATAAATGTTTCTGAGACCGGTGATTCCATTCATCAAATTGTGCGTGAGTTTTCATTGAAAAGAGAGAGCACAATGTTCAGCCCACATTTAAAAAACATTGTTATTAGTGATAGTCTTGTACGTACATACAGTTTAGAACAATTACTTGAACAGTATCTCCGTGACAATGAAGTTCGGCTTAGCTGTATGATCTTAATTAGCAAGGGTCTAGCGAAGGAGGTACTGGAATCAAACAAAAAAGGAGAAATCCCAGCATTTCGTTTGTCTGGAATTGCAGATAATAGAAATAGAACAACAAGGATTTTACCTCCTGTATCGCTCGCTAAATTGGAAGGAAAGATGCGGTCAGGGGCCAGTTTTCTTTTGCAAAATGTAATCTCGATAAATGGGGAAACAAAATTTGCAGGAGCTGCTGTAATTAAAGGGAAAACAAAAAAGTTGATGGGCTTTTTAAATGAGCAGGAATTGGAAGGCGTAGTATGGATAAACGGAAAAAGGAATGGTGGTGTGGTAAAAACTTTTGATAAAGAATCAAAGAAACTCATTATATACGAAATAAAGTCAATAAAAAGCAAAATCATACCACATGTTAAAGGAAATAATATTTCCTTTGATGTAAACATTGAATCAGAAGGGCGTTTGTCTGAAAATTGGATGCAATCAGGAAAGGATTTTGAAAATGAATTTTTAAAAAGAGAAGAAAAAGCTATTGAAAAAGAAGTAAAGCACTTAGTACATCATGTTACAAAAAAAATACAAAAAGAATATCAAGTCGATATTGCGGGTTTTGGAAACCAATTAAGAATTAAGCACCCGAGAACATGGGAGAAAGTCAAAAAAGATTGGGATCAAACATTTAGTAAGGTACCGATTAAATATCATATAAATGTAACTATACAAGATTATGGAGCATCAAGTTTAAAACGGTGAGACGTCTCAATTGACCTTATATTTACACAAAAACAAAAAGTTACGAAAATTTTTGTAACTTTTTGTTTTTTTATGTCCTTCTTATTATAGATTAAAGAAATGATTTTATCCCGCTATTTGGCGGGCAGTAAGACCCCCACCTCAAAATTTAGCGAAAGCAAAGAAGTTAGGTGGGGGATCGACTGCCCGTAAAAGCCCGATTGGTTCAACTAATAATCAGTGGGGGATGAACAAAACCCCCACTGATTAAAGTTTCTCTTTATCCTATGCATTTCTTTTGCGCTATAAAGTAGATAACAACAGTTACTATTGGTGCTTTATTTAACGTTAGGAAAAAAAGAGGAATCGCTATATATCCTTTACTAGGTTGAATAGGAGGGAGTTTGAAGTGCAAGCGAAAGCAGTGCAACATAGAAGGGATTTTTGAAAATAAGTAATTATTAGAGGTATATGTAAGCTCTATATAGGAAGGAGAATTTTTAAATTCTATTGATAAACCTAGTAATTGTAATAGCCCTTATTTAGAATAATAATTTCAAAATCAATAAAATTTAGAGTAGAAGGAGCAAGAGCAAATTATTATGAATAAACAAATAGGATTCATCGGATGTGGAAACATGGGTATTGCTATGATAGGTGGGATGATTAAAAAAAATATAGTTTCTCCAGATCAAATAATTTGTTCAGATTTAAATGTCATTAATTTAAAAAATGCTAGTAATGAATATGGCATAACTATAACTACTAACAACAATGAAGTCGCTAACAGTGCTGACATTTTAATTTTATCAATCAAACCAGATTTATACTCATCGGTAATTAACCAAATAAAAGATCAAATAAAAAATGATGTAATCGTTGTAACTATTGCTGCAGGAAAAAGTATTAAGAGCACTGAGAATGAATTTGGTAGAAAGTTAAAAGTTGTTAGAGTAATGCCTAATACACCGGTACTTGTTGGAGAAGGAATGTCTGCGTTATGTTTTAATGAAATTGTTACAGAAAAAGATATAAAAGAGGTACTGAACATATTTAATATTTTCGGCCAGACGGAGGTCGTAAATGAAAAACTAATGGATGTTGTTACATCTATTAGTGGTTCTTCTCCAGCATATGTGTATATGTTTATAGAAGCCATGGCAGATGCTGCTGTACTTGGCGGTATGCCGAGAAAACAAGCTTATAAATTTGCGGCTCAGGCTGTATTAGGTTCTGCAAAAATGGTATTGGAAACAGGAATACATCCAGGTGAATTGAAGGATATGGTTTGTTCTCCAGGTGGAACGACGATAGAAGCTGTAGTAACGCTAGAAGAAAAAGGTTTAAGAACAGCTATCATTTCAGCTATGAAACGTTGTACGCAAAAATCTATGGAAATGTCTAGTTTAACTGGTAAGTGAGAAGCGAATTTATATAATATTTCAAATCTATTTAATGTAAAAGAAATATTATGAGGCTAGTTAATAACTAAGTAAATTTATATACAACACTAACGAGAAGAACAAACCTTATTTTAAAGGGGATACAGAAAATATGAGTAATTTACTAAAAAAGAAATCCGTTACACAATTGTTAGAGCATAATCAAAGCAAGACCTTAACGAAAACATTAGGAGCATTTGATTTAATTATGTTAGGGGTAGGCTCGATAATTGGAACGGGAGTTCTTGTGTTAACTGGATTAGTAGCAGCAAGAGATGCTGGTCCAGCAGTTATTTTTTCATTTGTACTTGCAGCAATTATATGTGGATTTATAGCATTATGTTACGCAGAAATTTCTTCTGCGCTCCCGGCATCTGGTAGTGTATATACGTACTCATATGCAACAATTGGTGAGTTTGTTGCTCATCTAGTAGGTTGGTCTTTACTGTTAATATATATTGTGGCAACAGCGGCTGTCGCTGCTGGATGGACAGGCTATTTCCACAATTTAATAAAAGGATTTGGATTAGAGATACCTAAAGCTCTAGTAACGATTCCTTCACATGGTGGTATTGTGAATCTACCAGCAGTAATCATTACATTGATATTAGCATGGATGTTATCCCGTGGTACGAGGGAAAGTAAACGAATCAATAATATAATGGTATTGATTAAAATTGGAATGATTTTGTTGTTTATTACAGTTGGTATATTCTATGTAAAACCAATGAACTGGGTGCCAATTGCACCATACGGCTTAAGTGGAGTTTTTACGGGTGGAGCAGCTATTTTATTTGCTTTTACGGGTTTTGATATATTAGCAACTTCAGCAGAAGAAGTAAAAGATCCGAAACGTAATCTTCCCATCGGTATTATCGCATCATTAATCATATGTACAATTATTTATGTTATGGTATGTCTTGTTATGACAGGAATGGTTTCGTATAAAGAATTAAATGTTCCTGAGGCGATGGCTTATGTAATGGAAGTTGTAGGACAAGGAAAAGTCGCTGGTGCAATTGCTGCAGGTGCTGTAATTGGCCTTATGGCTGTTATTTTTTCCAATATGTATGCGGCAACACGAGTATTCTTTGCAATGAGTCGTGATGGATTGTTACCGAAATCATTTGCGAAAGTTAATAAGAAAACTGGAGCACCCACTTTTATAACTGGATTGGCAGGAATAGGGAGCTCTATAATAGCTGGGTTTATTGACTTGAAAGAATTAGTTAATTTAGTTAATATCGGTAGTTTGGTGACGTTTGCGTTAGTTTGTCTATCAGTTATTATCCTCCGTAAATCACACCCAAATTTAAAACGTGGATTTATGGTACCTTTTGTACCTGTATTACCAAGCGTTTCAATTGTATGTTGTGTGTTTTTAATGCTAAATTTACCGTTAAGGACATGGGTGTACTTTAGTATTTGGATTACTATTGGGGTAGTAATATATTTCCTTTACTCAATAAAACACAGTAATTTAAATGAGGAAACGATCTCGAAATTACATGATAAAATTGCGAGATAATAACGATCGAAAATTTTATTAATAATCATATTGATAGTTGAGTAACATAGAAACAGTTTTTTGAAATTTAGCAAGAGATAAAATAAGAGATGCTAGGGCAGCTAAGTACTTTTTTAGAAACCTTGCTTGTTTTTTACGATTTAAAACTGCTAAGGAGAGGGAGAAGTATGAGTGAATTGCATTTTATGAGTCTAGAAGAACTGGATAATGAATTGAAAAAATCTGACAGTGGTATTTATTTCATTAAAGATTATAATGACAATATTATTTATGTAGGCAAGGCTTTTAGTATAAAAAGTAGAGTGTTAGCTCATTTTAATAGTTATTCCAATATTAAGGAATATGTACATTTATTTAATAAAGTAGCGTATCTCATTGAAGATAGTTTGTTAAAACGCTCATTGTTACAAGTTACTTATATGATTAAATATAAACCAGTATTAAACAAAGAAGTCCAAAAAGAATTCCCAGAGTTATATAATCAATATATTAAGCAAACAAATAAAAAATCTATGTTGTTAGAAATTGATGAAGCTAAAGAAAAAAGGGATGAGTTAAAGAATAGATTAGTAAAATTAGTGGGTGGAAAAACTATGTTTTATGACATAATTTCTCTGTTAAACAATGGATATAACTATCATGTCCTCGCAAAAGTATTGAGCATAGAACTTCAAACTTTAATTATAATAAAAGAACACCGAAATAAATTCCCGATACCACATAATTATAAGAGGACAATAAAACATCAAGATATAATGTATGCTTTATCTGGAAAAAAGAATTTAAGTACTTCAAGGTTAAACACTTAAATTTAAAATAGTAAATTCGTTGCTTTTAGCACTTCAACTAGACTGTGCCCCCGAAAGTTAGAGGAGTCGGTTTATTAGATAGCCTCTGGGATATGAGCCTAGTACAATGCTGGGTTCATACCTTTTAATTTTCCCTTGATTCTTTCATGCTTATAGCACTCTATATACTTTGCTAATTCTTGTTTGAAATCTGTTATACTTTCAAATTCTTTCGATACAGAAATAGACATACAAAAACGCCATCCTTTCCTATGAATCTACAGAAAGAATAGCGATTTTTTCAAAAATGAGTTCTTTTATTGAAAAGCTTTGGTTCTATATGACAGATAAAAGGGCAAGCAGCGCTAAAATAGCGGGGAGTCCTTGTTTCACGATAATTGATTTATTGGATGTGAAACCTCCGAAAATAGCTGCTACCACCACACAAATGATGAAAAATAATTGAATCATATAACCAATGGGATTGTTTCCAAGTATAAGCCCCCAAATGAGGCCAGCTGCTAAGAACCCATTATATAAACCTTGATTTGCAAACATAATGGCTACGTTTCGATCTCCTTCTAAATGCTTCGGCAATTTGAAAGCGCGTTGTGCTACTTTTGAATTAATAAAAAACATTTCGAGAATCATGATAAATAAATGCTCTAATGCTACGATTCCTACTAAAAGAGCTGCGATTATTTCCATGCTATTCTGTCTCCTTTAATCCTTAATATAAATTTTATACTATTTCCATTTTGCAATTCTATCAACAGGGAGAAGATATGAAGCATATCCTTCGTCGGCTACTATATCAAAAGATAGAAGTAGAACTGATGCATAGCGCTCTTTTTCCAAACGAAAGAATGCATTGCTATTTTCCTTGTCATGTCCTCTGATTGGATTTGGATTATACATATGTGCACGTGCTGCCAGCATGAACTGCATGGAGAGAAGTACTAGATCAATCAGTGTAGTTCCGCGATTTTTCTTGGCATGGAAGTTTTTGGGGAAGAATATTTTTCATATGTAAAATAATAAAATGTAATTTATAAATATGAAGTTGATAAAATGAATTCGGATTAATAATATTCCCCAAGCTAATCCTATATAAACCGTTTACAAATTAATTATCTAAGTATTTCTAAGTTTAAAGAGTGCAGTGTCTTCGTTCTTTAGTTAATCAATTTTCAAATGTTGATTCAATATTTTCTATTCTCTTGGAACTTAGTTCTCGTTTACTTCTCACAAAAGCAATAAAATCAATTATCTCTTCTGTTGAAAGTACTTCTCCATCTATTAAAAGTGTTGAATCTGGATCGTTTAGGAGTCTTGTAATATCAATTACATCTTTGTTTTGATGTGAATGTTCAATTCGACCTAATATATAATCTACAGACGTATCAAATAAATCTGCTATTTTAGATAAAGATTGTAATGAAGGTAATCTATAACCATTTTCATAACCAGCATAGGTGCTTTTCGCAATCCCAAGTCGATCTGCTGTCTCTTGTAAGGACCATCTTTGATTTTTTCTTAATTCAGATAAACGTTCCAGCATTCGTCTCATACCCCATCTAATTTTATTAAATTAATTATAACATAGAAAAAGAATCAAGAACAGAAAAAAAAGTACGCGTATTGAATACGAAAACTTGATTAATTCAAATTAAATTCTATAATGATAAGTATAAATACGCATTTCGCGAACGATATATCGTTGTTTATTTTATGGAGGGGTTGTGTATGAAGAGAATTTTATTACTTGCAACTGGTGGGACAATTGCATCTGTGGAGGGGAATGAAGGGCTTGTTCCAGGATTGTCCGCTGAGGAATTATTGAATTATTTTTCGAGGTCATCCCGAAACTTAGAAATAGATTGCAAAATCTTAATGAATATTGATAGTACCAATATGCAACCTGAGCATTGGAAAGAAATAGCTAATGCTGTTTTTAATCACTATGATGACTATGACGGGTTTGTGATTACACATGGAACGGATACGTTAGCTTATACATCTTCTGCATTATCTTATATGCTTCAAGGTTTAAGAAAACCAGTTGTTTTAACAGGCTCACAAGTACCTATTAGTTTTAAAAAGACAGATGCAAAGAAAAATGTAGCTGATGCTCTTAGATTTGCCTGTGAGGATGTTGGCGGTGTGTTTATTGTTTTTGATAGTAGGGTGATTATTGGGACGAGAGCAGTAAAAATGCGAACAAAAAGTTATGATGCATTTGAAAGTGTGAATTATCCATATGTTGCTGAGGTAAATGAAGATGAAGTGAAATATCATTGGAAGCCAACTTCCTCACATAATGAACTTTCAATAGATACTAATTTATGTACGGACGTTTTTCTTATGAAATTGTATCCAGGTACAAAGTCAGAGATATTTGATTGTTTAAAATATTTGTATAAAGGGATTATTATTGAAAGTTTTGGTAACGGTGGATTACCTTTTGAAGGAAGGAACTTGCTTTCGAAAATTCAAGAGTTGACTGAAATGGGGATTGCTGTAGTGATTACTACTCAATGCCTGGAAGAAGGAGAAGACATACTTCTCTATGAAGTAGGACGGAAAGTGGCGCAACATCAAGTAATATTATCTGGAGATATGAATACGGAAGCCATCATAGCAAAATTGATGTGGACGCTTGGAAAAACTAATAAATTAGAAGAGATTAAAAAAATTATTGAAGAGCCTTTAGCCTACGATTTAACAATAAAATCTGATAAGGATTGGTAATAACTTCATATGATTTATTTAGGTTTTACATTTAATATGGGGGAGAAATTAAAATGTCAATAACAAACAAGAACATGCGAGTGGAGAAGGATTTTTTGGGAGCAAAGGAATTACCCATTAAGGCATATTACGGAATTCAAACTTTACGCGCTGTTGAAAATTTTCCGATTACAGGGTACAAAATTCATGAAAGTTTAATTAGATCATTCGCAATTGTAAAAAAAGCAGCAGCGCTTGCGAATAAAGATGTAGGAAGATTGGAATTGAACAAGGGCGGCGCGATCGCAGAAGCTGCTCAAGAAATTCTTGATGGAAAATGGCATGATCATTTTATCGTAGATCCAATCCAAGGCGGAGCAGGTACTTCAATGAACATGAATGCAAATGAAGTCATCGCCAATCGTGCTCTTGAATTATTAGGAATGGAAAAGGGAGACTATCATTATATTAGTCCAAATAGCCATGTGAATATGGCACAATCAACAAATGATGCATTCCCAACGGTGATTCATATCGCGACATTAAACGCATTAGAAGGTTTATTACAAACGATGGGTTATATGCACGATGTATTTGAATTAAAAGCAGAACAGTTCGATCATGTTATTAAAATGGGTCGTACACATTTACAAGATGCTGTACCAATTCGTCTTGGACAAGAATTTAAAGCGTACTCTCGCGTACTTGAACGTGATATGAAACGTATTAAGCAATCACGTCAACATTTATATGAAGTAAATATGGGAGCAACTGCAGTTGGTACAGGCCTAAATGCAGATCCAGAGTATATTGAAGCAGTTATAAAACATCTTGCTACAATTAGTGAACTACCACTTGTTGGTGCAGAAGACTTAGTAGATGCAACGCAAAATACGGATGCATACACAGAAGTATCAGCAGCACTTAAAGTATGTATGATGAACATGTCTAAAATTGCGAATGACCTTCGCGTAATGGCATCAGGTCCACGTGTTGGTTTAGCAGAAATTATCTTACCAGCTCGTCAACCAGGTTCATCTATTATGCCAGGGAAAGTAAATCCTGTTATGCCAGAAGTAATTAATCAAATTGCGTTCCAAGTAATTGGTAACGACCATACAATTTGCCTTGCTTCAGAAGCAGGACAATTAGAATTAAATGTTATGGAACCAGTACTTGTTTTCAACTTACTTCAATCTATTAGCATTATGAATAACGGTTTCCGTGCCTTTACAGATAATTGCTTAAAAGGAATTGAAGCGAATGAAGATCGTTTAAAAGAGTACGTTGAGAAAAGTGTAGGAATTATTACAGCCGTGAACCCTCATATCGGTTATGAAGCAGCAGCTCGCGTTGCGAAAGAAGCAATTGCAACAGGTCAATCCGTTCGAGAACTTTGTGTGAAAAATGGTGTATTGTCACAAGAAGACTTAGAGTTAATTCTAGATCCATTCGAAATGACACACCCAGGGATTGCAGGAGCAACTCTTTTAAAGAAAAAATAAATAATGAAGAAACGAAAAGAATCAAAAAAAATCAAAAAAGGATTAGAAATGGTCTTATATGTTGCTCGTTTAGAAACATTTGAACAGGATTTTCATGTGGACAGATTGCAGTTATTTGGAATGATTGATTCTGCTATTCATGAAAATAAACATCTATTTATACGTAGTTATGTGTATCCAGAGGTAAAAGTAGAGCCGAATCTTATTGTAGAAACAGATAAGAAATGGTTTTGATTTATACTCAATCAAGTACTGTCAAATGCAATTAAATATTCATCAAGTAAGAAAGAAAAAGTATTAGTATCGGCGTGTTCAAAAGGACGAGCAATTATTTTGGAAATAAAAGATTATGGGGGTGGTATTCCTACTGCTGATTTACCACGTGTTTTCAATCCATTTTATACTGGAGAAAATGGTAGGAAATTTAAAGAGTCTACGGGAATGGGATTATATCTTGTTAAAGAAGTATGTGAAAAATTAAATCATAAGATTGAGCTAGAATCTGAGGTAGGTAAGGGAACAAAAGTTAGAATCATATTCCCGTATGCATCTCGTTAACCGATGAAAGGTATACTTTTCATCGGTTTTTCTTTTGAATCTTACAAACTTCTCTCTTCAAATGCAACTTAAGCGTAATTTAATTTTTTTGTAAATATGGAACAATGTCATTACTTACACTGTCTATTAAGCGTTGAAACATTTTTTATTTAATAAATTAAGAAAGGAATAATCATTTTTAACTAAGGGAGAAGATTGAATTGAAAAAATTATGGATGCTGTTTTTCATTTGTTTCGCAGTTATGTTAGTAGGGTGTAATAAAAACGAACCGCCCAAACAAGCATTTGAAGAATATGTTAATTTATGGAATGATAAAAAGTTTGCAAATATGTATGATCATTTATCAGATCATGCCAAAAAAACGATTTCTAAAAAAGAATTCACAGAAAAATATCAAAAAATCTATGAGGGGATTGGAGCTAAGAATTTAAAAGTTAAAACGAAAGGAGAGAATACGAAAGATAAAGAACGTTTTCTTTTTGAAGTTAAAATGGATACGGATGTAGGACCAGTTTCATTCATCCATGAAGCAAAACTTGTGAAAGAAAAGGAATCTTGGAAAATAGATTGGACGCCAGACTTCATTTTCCCAGGTATGAAAAAAGATTACAAAGTACGTATGCAAATAGAACAAGGAAAACGCGGAGAAATATACGATCGAAATGGGAAAGGGCTTGCAACGAACGATAAAGCGTCTGAGGTTGGAATTATTCCAGAGAAACTAGGTGAAACAGCAGCGCAAACGAAAGAAATAGTAGCACAATTACTTGATATGTCTACAGAAGAGGTTGAACAAAAGCTCACAGCGAAATGGATAAAACCAGACTCCTTTGTACCAATTGGCATTTTAAAAGAGGGAACCAGACAGAATGATTATATTGAATTAGAAGGAGTTTCATCTCGCCCAGTAAATATTCGTACGTATCCATTAGGAGAAGCAGCGGCACACTTAACAGGATATATAGGAAAGGTGAATGCAGAGGAGTTAAAATCGCTTCAAAAAAAAGGTTATCAAGCAGATGATTTAGTGGGTAAAACAGGTTTAGAAAAAGTATTAGAGAATAAATTGCGTGGTGAAAAGGGTGGACGCGTATTTATGGAAGATGAAAACGGGAAAGAGATTAAAAACGTAGCAAAAAAAGAAGCAAAAGAAGGGGAAAATGTTACGTTAACAATTGATGCTGCAATTCAAGAAAAAATCTTTAATGAGATGAAAAATGAAGCAGGATCTAGTGCAGCGGTCAATCCTAAAACGGGTGAAACAATCGCACTTGTAAGTAGCCCTGCTTATAATCCAAATATAACAGTTAGAGGAGCGTCAAAAGCCCAAAGAGAAGCATGGAATAACGACTCTAAACTGCCAATGATGAATCGCTTCACAAAAGCATTTGTACCAGGTTCTGTATTTAAAACGATTACAGGTGCAATTGGTTTGGAAACGAAAACATTAAATCCTAAAGAAGAATTTAAAATTCAAGGATTGAAGTGGACAAAAGATTCATCGTGGGGAAATTATTATGTAACACGTGTGAAGGAAGCTAGTCCAATTGATTTTGAAAAGGCAATGAAGTACTCTGATAATATTTATTTTGCTCAACAAGCTTTGAAAATGGGGAAAGAACAGTATGTAAATGAATTTAAGAAGTACGGATTTCATGAAAAATTACCAATCGAATACGAATTTCCTATTTCAACAATTGCAAAAGATGGGATAAAAAATGATATTCAACTAGCAGACACGGGATATGGACAAGGACAAGTATTAATGACGCCACTTCATTTAGCATTAACATATGCACCGATTGTGAATGAAGGGAATATTCCGTTGCCTCATCTGTTAAAAGAAGCAAAAGTAGCGGGGAATTGGAAAGAAAACGTGGTCTCTAAAAAGAATCAAGAGATAGTAAAGAGTGCATTAATAAAAGTTATTAATGACCCTGACGGCGCTGGGAGAATTGCTAAGGTTGATGGTGTAACTCTTGCTGGTAAAACCGGTACAGCAGAACTGAAGGAGTCGAAAGAAGCAGACGGAAAAGAACTTGGATGGTTTGCAGCGTTTGATGCAAATGCGCCAGACATGATTGTTACCATGATGATTGAAGATGTAAAAGGAAGAGGGGGCAGTAATGTTCCAGGCGAAAAAGTAAAACATGTTTTTCAGAAATAACACTAGATTATAAGGTGAAATCTTTTACTATATATATTATATGTATGCTTAACTCAATAGTATAAATTGGGCAAAACAAAGAACAATTAAGTTTTTAAAAAAGCATTCTCCCTACTTGAGAATGCTTTTTCTATGTTATTGTGGTTCTAAAAAGTTGATATCTTATCATTTTCATTATTTAAATCAAATTCTATTGTTTCAAAAGTGATTTTTGAAATAGTATTTGCAAGTACGGGCTGAATATAGAGTCTGTCATCGAAGAGAATGTAAAGGTATGTAATAAAATGTATTGCATACCTTTACATTTTTCAGGAGAATTCTTCTATCAAAAAAAGATAAACAATGGAACAAATGAAACTTGTATCATGTCTATATATTGAAACCATATTAAAAGTGAGGGCAGTTTTATGTTTATTCAAATAAGTTTGAGGTGTGGAAATGGAACAGAAGTTTATTGAAAAATGTAATCATGATGAGCTTGACTATGTTATTAAAGACTATTGGCAAGATGTATGGAATTATTCATTTATTATTACGAAAGATCCACACTTATCAGATGACATCACACAAGATGTCTTTATAAAGGTTTTTAAACATTGGCATTCGTTTCGAAAGGAGTCATCTATTAAAACGTGGATATTAAAAATTACAAGAAATACAGCGATAAACTATTTGAAATCCTCTTATTTTAAAAGGATATCTTTAGTGGGATTTTTTAGTGACGACAAGCAGTCTTCCTCGGCAGAACAAGAGTTTTTTAAGCAAGAGGAACTAAATGAACTGTGGGATGTTGTATTAAAATTACCTAAAAAACACCGTGAAATACTAATACTGGACGCGAAATATGAATTATCTTATGAAGAAATGGCTGAAACATTAGGTGTATCAATTGGAACAGTCAAATCTAGATTAAGCCGAGCGAGAAGCAAAGTTTCAAAACTAATAGGGGAGGGTAGTAGTGATGAACAGTAAAAAAAATCCTGGCTGGTATAGTAAATTGAAAAAAGGCCCAATGGAGCATCGGAAAGATGAAGAAGAATTTATTTATAAAATAAAGCAATCGGTATATCAAAATAGTGAAGTAGATTCTGTAAAAAATAAGAGACCATTTCGTAAAAAAGCATTGCCTGTTGCAGTTGTTTTGGTTTGTACTATGTTATTTTTTATTGTTCAACAACCTTGGCTTGATGACAATAAATCACCGGTACAAAGTAGTACTCAAATTAAGCCGAAAACAAAAGATGAGTCTGCTCAAGATCCATCATTAAAACAATTTATGAATGATTTATATCAAAGCACAAATTCAAAAAATGAAAATGATTTGTATAGAGCATTAAATGATGAAGTTCTATTTAAAGGGAAGAGTTATAAGAAGGATGAATTGAAGTTTGATGAAGACATTTTTCATGAGTTGCAAGTCGCTCTTACAATGGGGGGAGAATTTGCAAATGATACAAAAAAAGTATACAAAGTACCAAGTGGTTTGACAGAAAGTAACCAACCAAAGCAAACGCATTTTATATATGCAACGGTTACTGGAAATAAAACAAAAATTTTAGCTGAACCAAAACGAGAATCACAGGTTGTATATGAAGTATCTAATGAAATGGTAAAAGCTTGGATTCCAGAAAAAGTGCAAAATGATGGATATATAAAAATATCGACAATTAACGGTAACACTGGATATGTACAAAAAGAGTATGTTTTAACTGATATTAAGTATTCATTCATGTTCGAAAAAAATGATAATGGTGAATGGAAAATAATAAATATAGATTCTATATGGTAAAAGAGGAAGGTTCACTTTAATGAACCTTCCTCTTTATTATTATTTTCTTTTTGAAGTGTATGCCAAGACTCTAAAATTTCTGATGTAACGAGAGCAGCAATGTTTTTTTCTGAATTACTACCAGGAATAACGACAGAAATGGCGATTTGTGGATCCTCGGTAGGAGCATATGCAATGAAAAGAGAATGATTTATCATTCTTTCTTGCTCGTTGGGAGAGCCTGTTATACCTGTTTTACCTGCGACATGAAAGGGCAAGTTTTTAATCTCCTCTATATTTTGACTCATTCCACCTTGCACGACACTCCAAAATTTCATAGGATAACGATTTGAACTTTCTAAAATTGGTTTAAACGTTTTTGTTTCCTTACCGTCAGGACTCATAATAGCACTTACGATTTGAGGTTTATATTTATCACCTTTACTTGCCAAAGTTGCTGCATATTGAGCGAGTTGAAGAGGGGTATGCACTTCATTTCCTCCCCAAGAGGCATTTAATAAAGCGGAGATTCCATTTTCAAACTTATTAGATGGATGGAATTCATATTGTCCGTCTTCTTCAAAGGGTAAATCAATCCCGGTTTTAGAACGTAGACCGAATTGCATTAAATAATCTGTCCATATATGTGCCACTTTTTCTATATTCCCATTATTTTGGTTGAATAAAGGCAGAGCTACTTTTGCTGTCATAAATGTATTAGATGAATTAATGATAGCCTGCCTCGGTGTAATCTCACCTGTTGGCGTTCCAGGTGCATTCGTAATGTTATTTTGATTATCATACTGAAAAGTACCCTTATCTAAATAAGTATCTTCAGGTTGAAAAAGCTTTTCATTTAATCCAATTAAAATAGTAAGTGGCTTTATAGTAGAGGCCATATTTACATAAGATTCGCCATACTTTAATTTTTGAATTGCTTTATTTTGCGAAAGTGATTTAATGTTTTCATTTTTAGATGATACATGTGTATGTAATGTATTTGGATTAAAAACTGCCGAGTTGGCCATAGTTAAAATTGCGCCAGTTTTTATATCAGTCACTACGACATAACCAGCTTTAGCATCATGTATTTTCTTAATTTGAGATCGTAATGCTTCCTCTGTTTTTTGCTGCAATTTCGAGTCTAAAGCTAGCCGGACATCTTTACCTCTTTGTACTTTTTGAATGTTCCATGAGAACTTTTTATTATTCATTTTAAAAATCAGAGTTTTTCCGGGTTTTCCTTTTAAATCATTTTCATATTGAAGCTCAACCCCACTTTTTCCCACAGGTCCATACTTAGAATTAAGGTCATTTTCTACATATCCAATTAGCTGTGAACCAATTTCGTGTTTTGGATAATATCGAATCCATTCATCTTTAATTATTACATTATGGGGTTTGTTCTTGTTTATGAATGTAAGTTCACTCTCATTTATGTCAGAGTATAACGGTATATCATTCATAGTCTGCTTTTTACAAGATTGTTGTAATTGTGATTTTATGTCCTCTGCAGAAATGTCATGTTGAAACTCGTTTGAAAATTGATTGAAAAAAGCTAATGTGTTTGATGTATCTTGATTCGATAGCTTTTCATCATTAGAAGTGCAATATATAGAATTAACTTTCTTATTTGTAGCTAGTATTACACCATTTTGATCGAAAATTTTTCCTCTTTCAGCTGAAGAAGTTGCGATAGTAATTGAAATGAAGTTGATTTTTACTAAAAGTAGTAAAATCAAACCTACAATAGAAAGAACCGCAAAAAATCTCCATCTTTTTATATGTAACATATAACCCTCCCTTATGTAGCCTATTTCATCTTATAGTTAATTATTTTTTTTGTAAATGTGGAACAACTTTATTACTTAGGTTGTCTATTAAGTATTACAGCATGAGGAAAGGAATAACCAGCATGAAAAGTTACTAGCAAGTCTATGTGTAAGCTTAATATGAGTCATTATACAGTTTAGCATTTCTAATGCAAGCAACAAAAAAATAGAGAGAAAGACAGGAAAGGAGATGTATCAGTTACGCGGCTAAACGAAAAGAAATTGACGCTTACAAGGATGTAGAAAAAAGATAAGACACTATTTATAACTGAATGGTGGTTTCTAATATATAGGGAACGTATTTATTTACTAAGTATTAGTGAGGAGTTCCGGAAGAATTATATGGAGGATTTATGAAAAAACAAAAAGAAAAGAAGCAGCAGACATATATATCTATTCGATTAAATATAATGTTCCTTTGCATATTTCTACTGTTTTCAGCT
Source organism: Bacillus cereus group sp. N31 (assembly GCF_016483245.1). NCBI lineage: Bacteria > Bacillati > Bacillota > Bacilli > Caryophanales > Bacillaceae > Bacillus > Bacillus cereus group sp. N31. The sequence goes on from NZ_JAEHCH010000016.1 coordinate 29,913, forward strand.
ATGATTATGCAGCTAGGAAAAGTACAAATCGTTGAAGGAGAGGCTTATAAGAACCAAGTGGAAAGCAGTCAAAATGAAACAACTAGTATACCAGTTCCACGTGGACAAATTCTAGATCGAGAAGGAAAAGCAGTCGTTAATAATAAATCTCTTCGCACAATTACGTATACAAGGGTGAAGGGGATTACGAGTGAAGATATTTTAAAAACAGCAAAAGACTTGGCGAAAGTACTTGAAATGCCCGAACAAGATATAAATAAGTTAACCGAAATCGATAAAAAAGATTTCTGGATGCAGTTGAATAAGAAACGCGCGGAGACAAAGGTTACTAAAAAAGATATAGAAAAATTTAAAGAAAAGGGAATAGAGGGAAAAGAGTTAGATAAAAAAATTGATGACTTAAGACGAAGTCGCGTTACAGAAGTAGAATTAGCAGAATTAACAGAACAAGATTTAAAGGTGTTAGCTATTAAAAGCAAAATGAGTGCAGGTTATCAACTGACACCACAAATTATCAAAAAAGACGTAACAGATGAAGAGTATGCGCGGATAAGTGAAAAGCTTGAGGAGTTTCCGGGAGTAGATGCAACGGTTGATTGGGAACGTAATTATGTAAATGGTAATTTATTTCGTTCCGTGTTAGGTAATATTACAAGCAGTGAAGAAGGATTACCGAAAGAAAACTTAGATTCTTATTTGGTACGTGGATATAACCGTAATGATCGTGTAGGAAAAAGCTATATTGAACAACGATATGAAGATGCATTACACGGTACAAAAGAAGAAGTGAAAAACATTACTGATAAATCCGGAAATATTGTTAGCACAGAAATAATCTCTAAAGGAAAAAGTGGTAATAGTTTAACATTAACGATTGATATGGAATTACAAAAAAAAGTGGAAGAAAGTATAGAGAAAAACTTGAGAGCTTTTAAGAGTTCAGAGCCACTTCTGGATCGAGCTTTTGTCGTCATGACGAATCCAAATAATGGACAGATTTTATCTATGGCAGGCAAAAAGATTGTAGAAAAAGAAGGGAAAATAGAGATTGAGGATTTGGCTTTAGGTAACATGACAACATCGTATGAGCTAGGGTCAGCTGTAAAAGGTGCCACTTTATTAACTGGATATGAGACAGGGGCAATACAGCCAGGAGATCAATTTTATGATGCACCGATGAAATTTAAAGGTACACAAGCCAAGAAATCGTGGAATGTATCTGGATTTGGTAATATTAATGACTTAAGAGCTTTACAAGTATCTTCGAATGTATACATGTTCCAAACAGCTTTACAAATCGCAGGGGTTAATTACGTACCAAATGGTACATTGGATATTAAACAAGAAGCATTTGATACGATGCGCTATTATTTTAAACAATTTGGTTTAGGTGTCCCAACAGGTATTGATTTACCGAATGAAATAACTGGACAAACGAGAACAGTAGATAGTCAACCTGGTTTTTTACTAGATTTTTCTATCGGTCAGTATGATACGTATACGCCATTGCAATTGGCACAATATATTTCAACGATTGCGAATGGCGGTTATAGAATGCAACCTCAAATTGTACAAGAAATACGAGAACAATCAATAAAAGAAGAAGAGGTTGGCAAAGTTATACGCTCTATAGAGCCTGTCGTATTAAATCGAGTTGATATGAAGACAGAACATATTGATCGGATAAAAGAGGGGTTTAGATGGGTATTCCAAGAAGGTGATGGAACTGGCGTGAAACATTTCAAAAATGCTCCATATAAACCAGCAGGAAAGACAGGGACAGCTCAAACTGTATATGGAGGAGATGATCCAATTGGTAAAAATGCAAAAGGAGAACGTATGGAATGTTACAATTTAACATTAGTTGGATATGCTCCATATGATAATCCAGAAGTAGCATTTTCTATAGTAGTCCCATGGCTTCATGATGATAAAAGTGGAATTAATTCTATAATTGGAAAGGAAGTTTTAGATGTATACTTTGATTTAAAAAAGCAACGTATACATGGTGAAGCTACTAATACAGATAGTTCTAAGCAAAATTAGAGTACTTTTCTCAGGGAAGAGACCCTGTTTATATAAAGCCATTTATAAGTAAAAAAATGAAATGTGAAATAAGAGATAGCGGCGATCATAGCTACTATCTCTTATTTGTTAATAACTCTCATACTAGCTATAAATTTTTTTCAGTTTATGGAACAAATTTGGTTCCGTGATTGTCTATTATGTGTACGTATAAAAAGGTGCTGAAAATTTGAAAGGAATGATGATTTTGAAAAACAAGAGGATGCTAAAAATAGGAATGTGCGTTGGTATATTAGGTTTAAGTGTTACAAGTCTAGAAACTTTTACAGGAGGGGCATTGCAAGTTGAAGCGAAGGAAAAGGCTGGACAAGTGAAACATAAAAATCAGGCGACGCATAAAGAGTTCTCTCAACTTGAGAAAAAATTTGATGCTCGATTAGGTGTATATGCGATTGATACTGGTACAAATCAAACAATCTCTTATCGACATAACGAAAGATTTGCCTTCGCATCAACCTACAAGGCTTTAGCGGCAGGAGTATTACTACAGCAAAACTCAATTGATACATTAAATGAAGTCATAAAATTTACGAAAGAAGACTTAGTGGATTATTCACCTGTTACAGAGAAACATGTAGATACTGGAATGAAACTAGGAGAAATTGCTGAGGCTGCTGTTCGTTCAAGTGATAATACTGCAGGGAACATTTTATTTCATAAAATAGGCGGACCTAAAGGATATGAAAAAGCGCTTAGACACATCGGGGATCGGGTTACTATGTCTGATCGCTTTGAAACAGAATTAAACGAAGCTATTCCAGGAGACATTCGTGACACTAGTACAGCGAAAGCAATTGCTACGAATCTTAAAGCTTTTACGGTCGGAAATGCACTTCCGGCTGAAAAACGTAAAATTCTTACAGAGTGGATGAAAGGAAATGCTACAGGAGACAAACTTATTCGTGCAGGCGTACCAACTGACTGGATAGTTGGAGATAAATCAGGAGCTGGAAGTTATGGTACACGAAATGATATTGCTATCGTATGGCCGCCAAATAGAGCACCTATTATCATCGCAATTTTATCTAGTAAAGATGAGAAAGAGGCTACCTATGATAATCAACTAATTGCAGAGGCAACTGAGGTTATAGTTAAGGCTCTTAGGTAATAGTATTTTAGTTTTCGCATTTTTAACATGAAAGTATTAAAAGTATAACGTTAGAAAACGACTTTTTTCGTGTGATAAGAGTCGTTTTTGTATTCTTATTATTAAAAAGGTAAAAGTAAAAATATAACGAATATATATGACGTATCTCATATGAAATTTCATGTACTGTATTATTTTATTAATTTAAATAAATTTCAAGAAAGTATAATATAATTCAGTTAGCATATAGAAGTGTTTGATGAGAATGTAAAGGAGAAAATATGAAAAAGAAGATCAATAGAATCGTAATGATTATTTGTATATTAGTAGGTTTTACAATCTTTTTATATTTACAGAACAATTTAATAAGTATAACTGAGGTTAAAATAACCTCTAGTAAAATACCATCCTCTTTTAAAGGGTATAAAATTCTACAAATTTCAGACTTACACAATAAGCAATTTGGCGATAATCAAGATGTGTTAATTCAAAAAATAAAAAGCATAGACCCAGATATTATTGCGATTACGGGTGATTTAATTGACAGTAAATCATACGATGCAGAAGTTAGTATGCAATTAATACGAGAAATGGTAAAGAAGTATCCTGTATATTTTGTGACAGGAAACCATGAACAATGGTCTGGAAAGTATAACAGTTTAGAAAAAGAGTTGAAGAAATATGATGTCAATGTTTTAAGGAATGAACATGTAGGCATTCGAAAGGGTGAGCAAGAAATAAACTTGCTAGGTATTGATGATCCAGAGTTTGTTACTGGAAACCGTGATGAAGGAAATATTATAATAGATGAAATTAAAAAAGCGAAAATTGAAATGCAGCCAGATAGATATAATGTATTATTATCCCATAGGCCTGAATTTATTAAGGAATATACGAATGAGAGATTGGATTTGGTTTTATCGGGACATGCTCATGGAGGGCAAGTTAGATTGCCATTTATCGGAGGATTAGTTGCGCCAAATCAAGGTGTTTTACCTAAATATACAGCGGGTTTATATGTAGAACAAAATACATCAATGGTAGTTAGTAGAGGGTTAGGAAATAGTATCATTCCGCAAAGAATTTTGAATAGGCCAGAAATTGTAGTCGTGCAGCTAAATTAAGTTGTACGATTTTTTTATACAAAAATGAGTAAAGGGGCTTTATGTATTTTGCAGGAGTTAACATTACAATTTTGTTAAAAATTTTCTACGTTACATAAAGTAACAAAATTTGACCTGAAGAGTTTGTTATAGTGTAAATAATCAAAAAACTTAAAAATTAGTCGAGTGAAAAGTGTGATAAAGAATTTATGTAAAAAAACTTAAAGGGGTGTACACATGCATAAAGAATATGAAATTGAAGAGTATACGGCGATTGAGGAACAAATACATTATTATTGTCAATGTTTATTAGTGAGCCATCCTGAGCAAATTATAAAATACTTAGAAAAAAGATTAGAAAAATATGCAGAAACATTACAATATGCACATTTATATCCCGATACAGTTATTTTACCGTTACAGCAATTAGTTATCGAATATTCTTTAGATCTTGCTAGAATTAGGAAGTATATGAATTTAGAAACATAAAGTAAAATGCATAGTTTAAATGAAACAGAGTCGACTTTAAGAAATTATATTCTAATGTCGACTCTGTTTCATTGTTTAATATTGTTGATTGAAAATAAATACTAATCAATGAAGATTGACATATAATGACGCAAGAGTAAAATAAAAGTGAGTACTCACTCATTTTATAGAAAAGAGGGATAATACGTGCAAAAACCTTCAATTGTTTTACAGAATGTATCGAAAAGTTTTGGGAAAAAAGAAGTTTTACACGATCTTTCATTACAAATTGAAAAAGCAGAGATATTTGGTTTAGTTGGGCCTTCAGGATCAGGGAAAACGACGCTTATTAAATTGATTGCAGGTATTAATCAAGCAACTAAAGGTAATGTATTTGTATACAACATTAACATGCCAAATTTAAATGAGATGAAAAGAATTGGCTATATGGCTCAAGCTGATGCATTATACGAAGAACTATCAGCATATGAAAATGCAGATTTTATTGCAACGATGTATGGATTAAAGGGAAAGCATAAAAAGGAAAGAATCAAAGAGGTTTTTGACCTTGTACAATTATCACAACATATGAAAAAGCAAGTACAGCATTTTTCAGGTGGGATGAAAAAGCGTCTATCATTAGCGATAGCACTTCTTCATGAACCTGAAATATTAATTTTAGATGAGCCAACAGTGGGGATAGATCCGTTGCTTAGAAAAACAATATGGGGGAAATTTTATGAACTTAAAAAGAAAGGAACAACTATTATTGTAACGACGCACATTATGGATGAAGCAGAGTTTTGTGAGCGTCTAGGATTGATTAGAGAAGGGAACTTAGTTGCGGTTGGAACGCCAGAGGAATTGAAAAAACGTGTATCATCAAGACGAATTGAAGATGTCTTTTTATTAGCAGAGGGGGCTGAATCGTGAGAGTTAATGGTGTAATCATTCGTATTATTCGTCAATTTTTTCGAGATAAACGTTCGTTAGCCATGATGTTTGGGGCACCAATGTTATTACTTTGGCTATTGTCTTTAGTATTTACACAAAAAGATTATATACCACATATTGCTGTAGTGGATGTGCCCGCTCCTATAGTAAAAGTGATGAAAAATCAAGAAGCCTCAATTTATGAATATAGCAAAGAGAAAGCGATTTCTGAGTTGGAAAAACAAAAGATCGATGCAGTAATTCATTTAGAGAATGGAAAAATAAATCTTTTGTTAGAAGGCAGTGATTCGTCGAAAAACCGTGCTGTATTCCAAATATTGCAAAAGAGCACAGAGAAGAATGATGTATCGATAATGAAACCTGAAGTGAATTATTTACATGGCTCTAAAGACTTTACGATGTTTGATGGGCTCGGTCCCGTGTTAATTGGATTCTTTACATTTTTCTTTATATTCATTTTGTCGGGAGTTTCTTTCGTAAGAGAACGTTTAAGTGGTACATTAGAGCGATTATTGTCCACACCAGTTAGACGATGGGAAATAGTTGTTGGGTATATAATTGGTTTTGGAATTTTTGCATTCATACAATCTGTTATAATTGTAAGTTTTTCAGTCTATGTTTTAGGTTTATATGTAGCAGGTTCTATATGGCTAACGCTACTTATTACATGTATGCTCTCTTTAACGGCACTAACATTAGGGACGTTTTTATCAGCATACGCAAATAATGAATTTCAAATGATCCAGTTTATACCACTTGTTATTGTGCCACAAATTTTCTTTTCTGGGTTGTTTCCAATTGAATCTATGAATAAGTGGCTCCAAATGTTAGGGAAATTATTTCCACTCACATACGGCGCTGATGCAATGAGGCAAGTGATGATTCGAAATCAAGGATTTACAGAAATTGCATTGGATCTTACTGTATTACTACTTTTTTCACTATTATTTGCAGTAGGAAATGTATTTGCTTTAAAGAAACATCGCAAAATATAATAATGACAAAAAGGAGCTTTGTACATGAAGAAGGATTGGCTTGAGGAATTAATTGCTGCAACTAATACTGATAAACGAAATGAACGTCAAATGCGTATTTTAGAAGCAGCTGTTGATATGTTTGGAGAAAAAGGATATGCTTCAACTTCAACAAGTGAAATTGCAAAGCGTGCTGGTGTAGCGGAAGGAACAATCTTCCGCTACTATAAGACGAAAAAAGATTTATTGTTAGCGGTCGTAATGCCAACTTTAACAAAGTTTGCTGCACCATTTTTCGTACAAGCTTTTGCGAAAGAGATATTTAAAACTGATTATGAATCGTATGAAGGGCTTTTAAGAGTAGTCATTCATAATCGATTTGAATTTGCCAAAAAGCACTTTCCAATGATTAAAATATTAATTCAAGAAGTGCCGTTTCAGCCAGAGCTAAAAAGTGAAATACAACAATTAGTAGAAACAGAACTGCTTTCACATTTTAAAAAGTTAATTGTAAAGTTTCAAGAAGAAGGGGAAATTATTGAGATGCCACCACCTTCCGTATTACGGCTTACATTATCAGTTGTTTTAGGATTTCTATTAACTCGATTTTTATTATTGCCTGAAGAAAAATGGGATGATGAAGCGGAAATTGAAAATACGATTCAATTTATACTGTATGGATTAACACCACGAATTTAATCATAAGTAAAAATATGTTGAAGTGTAAAGTACATATATTACTTTTAAACAAATAATAAATCGCCTTTAAAAAGGCGATTTATATTCATTATATATTTTTGATAAATAAGTACTTGTTTACTAAAAACATTATAAATTAGCGTGTTTCTTTGTCTCTTCTTCTAAGACCTAATAATCCTGCTAGTCCTAATAAACCAAGCCAAGCCCAATTATTATTTTTATCACGATTATCATTTAAATCATTTGTCGTATTTACATTTCGAGTTCTCACATCATTATTAACTCTGTCTAAGTTATTGTCATTAACTCGAGTTGAAATGTCAGTGTTATTAACTCTATTCATATTATTTCCAACGTATTCAGCTTGTGCAGATGTACCTAAAAACATAATAGATAGTGCTAAAACACTTAAAATAGATGATAATTTCTTCTTCATAACGCTCCCTCCTTTCTTATGTATTAATTTCTCCAAAGTATGTGTGTATTATTCGTTTCACAGTGTCTAAACCATCATTATAGAGCGCGCATTTATAAAACTAAATGAATCAAACTTTGCTTAAAATGTTAATCTTAGTACAATTTATATTATACGGACTAGCACTAAGGAGGTAATGAAATGCGACAATTTGCAAAACCTACAATCGTCGTAAGTAAATGTTTAGAATTTGATGCTTGTCGTTATAATGGAGAAATGATTCCGGATGTAACAATACGAAATTTGCAGCCATTTGTTACATTTATACCTGTTTGTCCAGAAGTCGAGATTGGATTGGGAATTCCTCGTGAAACGATACGAATCGTAGAAGAAAATGGTGTGAATAAACTTGTGCAACCGTCGACAAGAGAAGACGTTACTGAAAAAATGGAGCAATTTTCAAATGGATTTTTACAAACGATATCCGATGTGGATGGATTTATTTTAAAGAATCGCTCGCCAAGTTGTGGTACGCGTGATGTGAAAATTTATTCTGGTTTTGAAAAAGCGCCAGCAAAAGGAAAGGGACCAGGCTTATTTGGCGGAGCAGTATTAAAAAAATTTTCGCACCTTCCAATTGAAGAAGAAGGTAGATTGTCGAATTTTATTATTAGAGAACATTTCTTTACAAGGTTATTTACAATCGCATATTACAAAATGATTAAACATAATAAAAATATGAAAGACCTTGTATCGTTTCAGTCGGACAATAAATATTTATTTATGGCATATAATCAGGTAAAACAAAAAGAATTAGGGCGTATTATTGCAAATCAAAAAAATGAAACGATTGAAATTGTATTTGATAATTATGAGAAGACTTTATATGAATTATTTTTGCGCGCGCCCCGCTATACATCGAATGTAAATGTATGTGAACATATTTTCGGATATTTTAAAACGAAATTAAAAAAACAAGAAAAAGATTATTTTTTAGAAATGATACAAAAGTATGCAGAAAAGAAAATACCACTTAGTAGTTTGCTTGCAATTTTAAAATCATGGGCCATTCGGTTTGATGAAAAGTATTTATTAAGACAAACATATTTTGAGCCATATCCTGAAGCGTTAGTAGAAATTTCTGATTCGGGAAAAGGTAGAGATTATTAAACAATAAATTACATAATTCGACATAAAACTTCCTATGTTGTTGTAGAACAATGTAGGAATTTTTTTGTGCATTAGTACAGAATCTGTTTTAAAATTAAGTTATGACAGAATTGTAGCAATTGTCTAACTAATATTCTTGTCTTTTAAGAAGTAATGTTTGTAGTAGAAACTCGCACGCTGTCGAAACTCAATATTCGATAAGGGGTGTGTAGCGGAATGGAATTTACTCTAACTCGCGAAAAACAAATGATTAAAGAAATGGTACGTGACTTTGCTGAAAAGGAAATCGCACCGAAAGCTGTGTATTATGACAAAACTGCAGAGTTTCCATATGAAACATTTCAAAAAATGGGCGAACTAGGATTATTAGGCATCCCATTCCCAGAAGAGTATGGAGGTTCAGGTGGCGATACAGTATCGTACGCGCTAGCAGTTGAAGAAATTGGTCGTGCTTGTGGTGGTACAGGATTAAGCTACGCTGCAACAATTTCATTAGGTGCTTCTCCAATTTATTATTTCGGTACAGAAGAACAAAAACAAAAATATTTAGTTCCAATGGCATCAGGTAAAACGTTAGGCGCTTTCGGATTAACGGAGCCAAACGCTGGATCAGATGCAGGAGGCACACAAACGAAAGCTGTATTAGATGGTGATGAGTATGTAATCAGTGGTGAAAAGTGCTGGATTACAAACGCAGAGTATGCAAATACAATCATTGTAACCGCTATCAACGGTGTTGAAGAGAATGGTAGAAAACGTATTTCTGCATTTATCGTACCGACTACAAGTGAAGGTTTAACGATCTCAAGTCCTTACGATAAGATGGGTGTTCGCGCTTCTAATACTTGTGAAATCGTACTTGATGGTGTGCGTGTACCGAAAGAAAATATTCTTGGTGATGTTAATAAAGGATTTAAACAATTCTTATATACACTTGATGGAGGACGTATTTCAATTGCAGCATTAGCAGTAGGTATTGCACAATCTGCATTTGAACGTGCATTGCAATATGCGAAAGAACGTCAACAATTTGGAAAAACAATTTCTAATTTCCAAGCGATTCAATTTAAATTAGCGGATATGGCGACTGAAGTAGAGTTAGCACGTAATTTAGTACATAAAGCAGCTTGGTTAAAAGATAACGATAAACCTTTCGGTAAAGAAGCGGCTATGGCAAAACTATTTGCATCTGAAGCAGCTAGTCGTATTGCGAATCATGCAGTACAAATTCATGGCGGTTATGGCTATATGCGTGAATATGAAGTTGAAAGACATATTCGTGATGCAAAACTGTTAGAAATTGGTGAAGGAACTTCTGAAATTCAACGTCTCGTAATTGCTAGACATTTAGGATGTAGATAAAAAGGAGGAATCACTATGTTTCAAAAAATATTAATTGCCAATCGCGGGGAAATCGCAGTTCGCATTATGAAAACTTGTCAAAAACTTGGAATTCGTACCGTCGCTATTTATTCTGAGGCTGATGAAAATGCCCTTCATGTAAAAATGGCAAATGAAGCTTATCTAGTAGGTGGTCCACGAGTTCAAGAAAGCTATTTAAACCTTGAAAAAATTATTGAAATAGCTAAGAAGACAAATGTTGAAGCAATCCATCCGGGGTACGGATTATTATCAGAGAATCCATCTTTTCCGATTCGCTGTAAAGAAGAAGGAATCGTATTTATTGGTCCTTCAGAAGAAATCATTACGAAGATGGGAAGTAAAATTGAGTCACGTATAGCAATGCAAGCAGCAGATGTACCAGTAGTTCCAGGTATTACTACAAATATTGAAACTGCTGAAGAGGCAATTGAAATTGCAAAACAAATTGGTTATCCATTAATGCTTAAGGCATCCGCGGGCGGCGGAGGCATTGGAATGCAGTTGATGGAAACTGAGCAAACGCTCACCAAAGCATTTGAAAGTAACAAAACAAGGGCACAAAATTTCTTCGGTAATGGAGAAATGTATTTAGAGCGTTATATTGCAGACGCGCATCATATTGAAATTCAGCTTTTAGCAGATACACATGGTAACACAGTGTACTTATGGGAACGTGAATGTTCCGTACAGCGCCGAAATCAAAAAGTAATCGAAGAAGCACCTTCACCTTTTTTAGATGAAGGTACACGAAAAGCAATGGGAGAAGTGGCTGTACAAGCTGCTAAAGCTCTTGGGTATACAAATGCAGGTACAGTTGAGTTTCTTGTAGATGATCAGAAAAATTTCTATTTCTTAGAAATGAATACGAGATTACAAGTAGAGCATCCCGTTACAGAAGAAATTACGGGGTTAGATCTTGTAGAACAACAATTTCTTATCGCAAGTGGAGAGAAACTATCATTTACTCAGGATGATGTAAAACGTAGTGGTCATGCCATTGAAGCACGTATTTATGCAGAAGATCCGAAAACATTCTTCCCGTCACCTGGGAAAATTACAGATTTAACATTACCATCAAATATACGTATGGATCACTTTTTAGAGAATCATGTAACAATTACACCGTTTTATGATCCAATGATTGCGAAAGTCATTGCTCATGGTGAAACTCGTGAAGAGGCAATTTCAAAATTAGAAAATGCTCTAGAAGAGTTGAAAATTGAAGGTATTAAAACAAATACACCGATGCTACTGCAAGTGCTCGGAGACGATGTGTTCAAAAGTGGTATTTATACAACGGGTTTCGTAACGAAACAGCTTGTTAAAAAATAAGATTTATGAATATTAAGGGGGAAAAAATGATGACGAAAGTATATGCATCGATGGCAGGAAATGTTTGGAAGATAGTTGTAGGAGTAGGAGATACAGTAGAGGAAGAGCAGGATGTCGTCATTTTGGAATCTATGAAAATGGAAATTCCAATCATTTCAGAAGAAGCTGGCACAGTTATGAAAATTAATGTGCAAGAAGGCGATTTTGTAAATGAAGGAGATGTATTACTAGAAATTGAATAGGGAGATAGAGGGGGAAGCGAATTGAAACTACCTAATTTTGCTGTCATTAAAGAAGTAGGGCCACGTGATGGCTTACAGAATGAAAAAAAGATTGTTGGCACAAAAGATAAAGTAAAATGGATTCAACTACTTACAGAAGCCGGATTGTCGTACGTTGAAGTTTCCTCATTCGTTCATCCAAAATGGGTTCCTGCCTTAGCGGATGCAAATGATGTCTTTTCTGAGCTAAAAAGGGATCCCAATGTTACATATGCTGCGCTTGTTCCAAATCAAAATGGTTTGGAACGAGCTTTTTTGCAAAATGTAGATGAGGTGAATGTTTTTTTATCAGCGAGTGAATCACATAATAAAAGTAATATTAATAAATCAATTAAAGAAGCATTAACTGTTATTGAAGATATAACAAAACAGGCAATATTCGAAGGGAAAAAGGTTAGAGGTTATGTTTCTACTGTATTTGGATGTCCGTATGAGGGAGATATAAGTGCCACAGCAGTTGATGAAATATGTAATCAACTATTTTCATACGGCATTTATGAAGTTTCTCTCGGTGACACGATTGGTGTAGCGAATCCATTACAAGTAGAACAAGTATTAGAACATCTATTAAAGAAATATGATGCTTCGCAGTTTGCAATGCATTTTCATAATACGTATGGGATGGCACTTGCAAATGTAGTGAAGTCTTTAGAACACGGTATTACAACGTTTGATAGTTCTTGTGGTGGACTCGGGGGATGTCCATATGCACCGGGAGCATCAGGAAATGTTGCAACTGATGATTTAGTGCATATGCTCCATAAATTAGGTGTCCAAACAAATATAGACGAAGAAAAGTTATGGAGAGCTAGTCAATTTATTCAAAGTAAGTTAAATATCCAATTACCGAGTCATGTGTATAGAGCGCTTCAACATAAAACGATAAGTAGGTGAGAAGATGCTACAATTACAAAATATTTCAGTTGACTATGTAACACCGCATGTTGTAAAGATTTCGTTATATCGTGAAAGACAAGCAAATTCTTTATCTTTAGCGTTATTAGAAGAATTGCAAACAATATTAACGGAAATAAGTGAAGAGTCAAATACACGTGTAGTTATTTTAACAGGGGCTGGTGAAAAAGCGTTTTGTGCTGGCGCAGATTTAAAAGAACGAGCTGGTATGAATGAAGAGCAAGTTCGCCATGCGGTTGGTATGATTCGTACTACTATGGAAATGGTGGAACAATTACCACAACCAGTTATTGCAGCTATTAATGGAATTGCTCTTGGTGGTGGTACGGAATTGAGTTTAGCCTGTGACTTTAGAATCGCTTCTGAAAATGCAAGCCTTGGTCTGACTGAGACTACCCTTGCAATTATACCTGGAGCAGGTGGTACGCAGCGTTTACCGAGATTAATTGGTGTTGGTAGAGCGAAAGAATTAATTTATACAGGAAGACGTATTTCGGCGCAAGAAGCGAAAGAATATGGTTTAGTAGAATTCGTCGTACCAGCTGATTTACTAGAAGAGAAAGCGATTGAAATTGCAAATCAAATTGCTAGTAATGGTCCTATTGCAGTTCGATTAGCAAAAGAAGCAATTTCTAATGGTGTTCAAGTAGATTTACATACCGGATTACAAATGGAAAAACAGGCGTACGAGGGTGTAATCCATACGGAAGATAGATTAGAAGGATTACAGGCATTTAAGGAAAAACGCAAACCGATGTATAAGGGGGAGTAAATGTGTTAGATCAAAAACAACAATCAAATAATTTTGAAGAACGAGTTGAAACGATTAAACAAGGTGGAGCACCGAAATATCATGAACAAAACAAAGCAAAAGGAAAACTATTTGTTCGAGATCGTTTAGCTCTTCTATTTGATAATGGCGAATATGTAGAAGATGCATTATTTGCAAATTGTGAGCAAACAGGGTTACCGGCTGATGGTGTTGTAACTGCAACTGGTAAAATACATGGGCGTACTGCGTGCGTAATGGCAAATGATTCAACTGTGAAAGCCGGATCATGGGGAGCTCGTACAGTTGAAAAGATTTTACGTATTCAAGAAACGGCTGAAAAGTTACGTGTTCCATTATTTTATTTAGTTGACTCTGCTGGAGCGCGTATTACAGATCAAGTAGAAATGTTCCCAGGGCGCCGCGGTGCGGGAAGAATCTTTTATAACCAAGTGAAATTATCAGGTAAAGTTCCGCAAATTTGTTTATTATTTGGTCCTTCTGCTGCTGGTGGTGCATATATTCCAGCTTTTTGTGACGTTGTTATGATGGTGGAAGGTAATGCATCTATGTATTTAGGATCTCCACGTATGGCTGAAATGGTTATCGGTGAGAAGGTAACTTTAGAAGAAATGGGCGGGGCTCGTATGCATTGCTCAGTATCAGGATGCGGAGACGTTTTATGTAAGACAGAAGAAGATGCAATTACACAGGCTAGACAATACATTTCATATTTTCCAAGCAACTACTTAGAAAAGACTCCATTGATGACACCTCAAGAACCGAAACAGTTCGATAAAACGTTAGAACAAATCATTCCAGAAAATCAAAATGCTCCTTTCAATATGAAAGATCTGATTAACAGAATTATAGATGACGGCTCATTCTTTGAAGTGAAAAAATTATTTGCTCAAGAGCTCATTACAGGTTTAGCACGCATTGATGGTAAGCCAATAGGTATTATTGCAAATCAGCCGCGTATGAAAGGTGGCGTTTTATTCCACGATTCAGCTGATAAAGCAGCGAAGTTTATTAATTTATGCGATGCATACCATATTCCATTATTATTCCTTGCAGATGTACCAGGATTTATGATTGGTACGAAAGTAGAGCGCGCTGGTATTATTCGTCACGGTGCAAAAATGATTTCTGCAATGAGTGAAGCAACTGTACCGAAAATTTCTATCATTGTTCGAAAAGCATATGGAGCTGGTTTATATGCAATGGCAGGTCCGGCATTTGAACCAGATTGCTGCTTAGCATTACCGACAGCTTCTATTGCTGTAATGGGTCCAGAAGCAGCGGTCAATGCTGTATATGCAAATAAAATTGCGGCTTTACCAGAAGAAGAGCGTGCAAGCTTCATTGCTGAAAAACGTGAAGAGTATAAGAAAGATATTGATATTTATCATTTAGCATCAGAGATGGTGATTGATGGTATTGTTCATCCAAACAATTTACGTGAAGAGTTAAAAGGGCGTTTCGAAATGTATATGAGTAAATATCAAGTATTCACGGATCGTAAACATCCTGTATATCCAGTTTAAAAGCCCTATTTAGGGCTTTCTTGCTCAAAAAGTCAAGGAGGGGAAAACATTGAAACAAGCAGTTTGGTTTCCAACAGAAGAGTATAAGGAAAAAACACGTTTATATGGTTGGATGAAATCATTGGGATATGAAGACTATGAAACTTTTTATAATAAATCTATTGAGGAAACAGCTTGGTTTTGGGGAGAGGCAGAAAAAGCAGTTGGCTATCAATGGATGAAACCTTATACAGAAGTGTTAGATTTAGAAAATGGTACGCCATTTGCACAGTGGTATAATGGTGGAACATGTAACGTTGTAGAATCAGCTTTATCCCGCTGGATTGCGGATGAAGTGACAAGAAAACAGCCAGCACTTCAGTACGAAGGGGAAAATGGAACTTCAAAATCATTTACATATGAAGAGCTTGACAATTGGGTAAGCCGTGTTGCCAATGGTTTGAAACAAGCGGGTATTGAGAAGGGCGATCGTGTAACAATTTATATGCCGATGATTCCGGAAACAGTTGTTGCGATGCTAGCTGTAATGAAAATCGGAGCAATTATTTCACCAATATTTTCGGGATTTGCTTCGGATGCAGTTATGACACGCGTACAAGCAGCTGGTTCAAAAATGATTATTACCGCAGATGGATTTTCACGCCGCGGGAAAATTGTTTCTTTAAAGGATGAAGTAGATAAAGCTTGTGAACATTGCCCGACTGTTGAAAAGGTGGTAATCGTTCGTCATGCAGGAAATGATTTTACACCGCATCATTATGACTTTTCATGGAGTACGCTAGAAAAAGAAAAACCATTCATACATGCCGAAGAAATGCATAGTGATGATCCTTTAATGCTCATATATACATCAGGAACGACTGGTAAGCCGAAAGGAACGGTACACACGCATGCAGGATTTCCTTTGAAAGCAGCTTTTGATGCAGGATTTGGAATGAATATTAAACAAGGTGATCGTGTATTATGGGTAACTGATATGGGCTGGATGATGGGGCCATTTTTATTATTCGGTTCACTCATAAATGGTGCAACGATGGTTATGTACGAAGGTGTTCCAGACTTTCCAGAAGCAGATCGCTTATGGGAGACGGTTGATAAATATGAAATTACTCATCTCGGTATTTCGCCAACGTTAATCCGTGCATTAATGGCAAAAGGTGATGAGTATGTGAATAAACATTCTTTAAAGAGTTTAGAAGTATTCGCATCAACAGGAGAACCTTGGAATCCTGATCCATGGATGTGGCTGTTTGAAACAGTTGGAAAAGGAAAAGTGCCAATCTGTAACTATTCAGGCGGAACTGAAATTTCTGGTGGGATTTTCGGTAATGTTCTGATTAAACCAATCGCACCAATTAGTTTTAACGCATCGTTACCAGGTATGGCTGCGGTTGTACTTGATGATCAAGGTAAACCAATCCGTGATGAAGTTGGAGAATTATGTTTAGAGAAACCTTGGGTTGGAATGACGAAAAGTTTCTGGGAAGACGATGAGCGTTATGTGAACACATATTGGTCACGATTTGAAAATAAATGGGTTCATGGTGACTGGGTTATTTATGATGGTGAACAATATATCATTACAGGGCGTTCAGATGATACGCTAAATATTGCTGGTAAACGTATGGGGCCTGCTGAATATGAGTCTATTCTTGTGAAACATATTAATGTAATAGAAGCAGCTTCCATTGGTGTACCTGACGATGTAAAAGGTGAGGTTTGTCATTGCTTTGTAGTATTACGAGATGGTGTAATATTTACAGCAGAATTAAAGAAAGAATTAATGAGTTTAGTAAATTCTCATATCGGAAAAGCATTATGTCCAAAGGATATCCACGTTGTAGAGGATTTGCCAAAAACACGTAATTCTAAAGTAATGCGACGCGTCATCAAAGCGGCTTACTTAGGAAAAGAATTAGGAGATTTATCATCACTTGTAAATCCAGAAGTAGTTCCACATATTCAGGGTCTACAGTCTAGTAAATTATAAATGTAGGAATGAGCTCTATGTAAATGGAGCTCATTTTTCATGTTTATAAAAAGAGAAGAAGTAAATTTGAAGTAGTAAAATTCTACTTGTATTATTACGACGTATGTTTGTTTTATAGTTTTTATCAAAATAGGATTGTGGAATGTCTATTCATTGGAGTGATTGAATTGTGTTAAGGATGAAAATTTAGTGAAGCGAAAAGTAATGAATAAAAGGAGAAATCCCTGGGGGACAGGGATTCACTAAGGGAGATAGTATTGTCGTGCAATGTCGAAATTTGGCGTATTCGACAAATTAATATTATCACGAATTTTCAGGAGATTGTGATAGGGAATGTGTCAAAAATGTGTACGTATTTCCTATTAAAGTGTTATGTAAATAGGAAAAGGGAAAAAATTAAGTTCACTCGTTCTTAAGAATTTTTCCCCTTAAAATTTAGTATTTGTTCGTTATTCTATATACGTCTTAATTTGGTAAATCTTCAACATGTAAAGATTGAGTATTGCCCTTTTTATTTGAATTATGTGCCTTCTGAGATGTTTCTTGCATTTGCTCTTGGGCTTTACTAGGAGTATTCAGCGCATCAGATGATACATGATCAAGTTGTTGACTTAATAAATCTTTTTTATCCATGTTATGTAGCTCCTTTTTGAACTTTGATATAAAAACGAAGTGTTTTTAAATAGTTACGTGGGTATTATGCATCTTTGAATGGAATTATATACACAAACTACATTGAGAAGTTAACTACTTATAAAAATTACCTGTGATGACAAGCTGAAGAAATATAAAGATCATTAGTGATTAATAAAAGCGTTATTTTAGTAGGGTGTTACGAAATTTCATTTAAAAGGAACATCCCAATGATAAAAAAGAGCACTGTAAATCAGTGCTCATCTTATCAGAAACTGCTTAGTCCTTAAAAACAAAACCATTACGGACAATTCACAATGGTAATAGTGACGCTAGCCATTGTTCCAGGAGAATCAAGAAGTGAAGCAGTAACGGTTACTGTTCCAGGCCCATTAGCGGCTAGAAATACAGCGGTAAAGTTACCTGAAGCATTGGTAATGACAGCAAGAGGAACCATGAAAGCAAGAGAAGGGTTACTAAATGAAAAACTGACCACTACTCCTGGAGTAGGACTACCGTTTACTAATACTTGCCCCGAAAAAAATAAAGTATTATTTCCTTGAGTGGATACACATGCTGTGGTTTCGTTAGAAGTCAAGGTAATAGATGCAGGCCCAGCGGGAAGATTAAATCCAGTTGGTCCAGTTGGTCCAGTTGGTCCAGTTGGCCCAGTTGGTCCAGTTGGTCCAGTTGGTCCAGTTGGCCCAGTTGGTCCGGTTGATCCGGTTGGCCCAGTTGGTCCAGTTGGCCCAGTTGAACCAGTAGCTCCTGTAGAACCTGTGGGACCAGTAGGGAATTGAAAGGGTTGAACAGGTGGAAGTGTAGGTCCAATAGAACCCGGATTAAGTGCAACAAAAGATAAAAACTCGTCCATTATTTTTCACCTCTAAAAATTGTATTACTAATAGTAAATGTACTGACAGAGCAAAGTGAAATGGACAAGCGGTTGTATTTTAACAAATTAAGCAAAATAGTTATTTGATAGAAAGAGAGAGTAGTATGATTCCTTTAGAAATTAAATATAAAAAGGCGATTATCTTCAAATCGCCTTTTGGGTAATGCAGTGTAATTTTATTCAGTTATTTGAAATATAGTTTCATTCGGTTTAGAAAATCCATACAATTTCCTTGCGAATTTTAAAATTTCTTCTTCACTACTTGTTAAAGCTTTAACATCATTCTTAAGGGAATGACCATCCTTCTTTACAGAAGATAATTTTTGTTGTTCCGTATTCAGCGTGATTTGTTTTTCTTTAATCATTTCTTGTTGGTTATTCAGAGAATATTGAAGGACAAAAATTATAGGTACCATAATAGCCAAAGTAGTTATAATACGGCGTCTTGTTTTTTTTCTATTACCTTGTTGTGTATTAGGGTTCACTTGCTGTGAGGGTATATTAGGATTTGATTGGTGTGATGATACTTTTGGGATGTTTCCCATTAAAATGCCTCCATTACTGATTGTAGAATTTAAACCGTTTAAAAGTATTATAAATGTTTAATGAGAATTTTAGAAGATATTTTAATATAGTTGCATATCGTAAAGTTTAAACAAAATCCTTATTTACATAAAAGAAACACCGATTGTCTGCGAGGCTCCTAAGGATAATCATCAAGTAATGAAGTACTCGACTAATTAACGATATCACGAATTTTTGGGTAAAAACATTGAAAAATCCGTTTAAATTAATAGGAGTATTATTTGAAATAAAAACGCTATTTTAATACGGAAGGGAATAATGATGATTCCATGGGATAAGCGAGTATACATTGTATCAAGGTGATCATTTTATTACAGAGGGGACAATTGTAGAGGTTAGTGAAAAGGCAAATAAATCATTATAATGGCTCCAGTGCATGATAGCTCCAAGTTATGAAAAAGTGTGCGGGAATAGTACAAAGCGACTTCGGTTGATTCGGATAGATAATGACGAAGAATGAGATGATTAAGGATAGGTATTGAATATGCCATATTTGTATGAATAAAGAGCAGAATATAGCCAATATATAGGTGTTGAAATTGTTCTAGAGGTAGGAATATCTGAAATATAAATAATTGAGGGGAGTGAACTAAAAATGGAAACTAGCACTTTTTTAGGATTGTTTTGGGGATGGATCACGGTTATCGTATCGGGAATACTTTTCGTACGCCCATCGGTATTACGTGAATTGAAAAAACTAGTGGTTGAAGACAGAGGGTTTGGTATTATGTACGGTTTTTTATCGATTTTCCTAGGGCTAGGCACTGTAATCCTACATAATGTATGGGCATTCAACTGGCAGGGGTTCCTAACGGTTATTGCATGGCTTGCATTATTAAAGGGAATTTACATAATTGCATATCCTGAACCCTCCAAGAAAACTGATTTTGAATTAAGGATACTATCTACACGTATAGCGCTCGCTATCATTGGCGCCTTGGCTTTATGGATGCTTATAGTAATCTATATAAAATAATCTTTTTCTAATGAGAAATATACTAAAATATGAGAAAAGGCTATAATACTAATTATAAATTTAGTCCTACTGGAAGAATCCGTGGACATCAAACTAAAAAGGGAGTTGTTATATTACTCTGTAGTTTGGTAGCCACTTTTTTATTTTTTATTAACAAAATAGATCAGGGTTATTTTTATAAATGACGCAATTAACTTCTGAATTAAAATTGACCGGAAAGAAACGTATGTTTGTTCGGGAGGGGTGTTAAAGAAATTATTACAACTGTGTAAGGTTAATGTAATATTAATCGATAGTAAATCAAGATACTTAAGTGTATTTTTAATAGGATTTGAAAGTGCTGTTTTTAACATATTGGGTTAAATAAAATTTAATTAGGAAGTGTAATACAATGATTGAGATTAAATCTATGATTTATTCGTACAAACTAAAAAGAAGAATAGCTAAAGATTTATATGGCAGCAGAGATGAGTTGACGATGTTATTAAATGAATTTAATAATATGAAAAGTAAAGTGAAGTCTGACAAAAAGAAAAATAATATGTTTTCTCGTTTACAATTAATGTACCAAAATATGAAATTAGACAAGCAGTATTCTCTTCCGTTTGCTCTTAATAGTAGGTTATTGGAGCGATTAGAAGATGAATCTATTCAAACAACTGAAGAATGTGTATCATGTCTACACGTAATGTTAGAAATAAATTATGAGAAAATAAAACATTATGGATCTAATACAAGTAGGTCATTTGTTCCGTTATCACAGTCTTCCATTTGTCTTGCTGATTTTGTTTGTTTGACAGGATTTGTTTTATTAGGCTTACTAGGAACAATTACATTTGGAGGGATAATGTAATCTTTTTATTCACTTACATAAAAGACCACTCATTTAAGGTGTATTTTTTAGTTACATGGAAGAGCTCATGCGATAGACAGAGAAGAATGACACGGATGCTAATTTCTAGTTGCTCATTGTTAATGCATTGTGTAACTAGAAAGATAAAATGTTATGATGCTAGGAATAACAAGGGATTTAGCGTTTGGGCTAGTTACACAAAATATAAGATATGGGTAACTCATAGTAAACGTGAAATGATAAATCCTATGTTGTCGCAGTGATTAAGTGAGTATGTTGAGGGTTTGTTATTGATGCAAAATTAAGTGTTACAGGACTTAATGCACCATAGCAAAAAGGAAAACTTACTACTGTAAATAAAGTGTATGTGAAATAATTACAAAGTCGATTTATAAGAGTCAGCTTATATTTCGACACTCCACTCAACTTGTAACTATAGATGCCAGTCTAAATCTCTACGTGTTAATATACAAAAAGCTGACTATATTCAGTCAGCTTTTTGTATATTATATTCTAGTATTTATCGATCCCAAAAGACATATTCTTTCTGTTAAGTTGACATTAAAATCTTACCAATGTTTTCTTTTACAATGACAACAAATAAAGAAACATTTACAACGACACTTATTTCGTTTAGAACTCCAATCATCATCACAATGATGCTTTTCTTTAGACTTCCACCAATCATCATTACAATGCTTTTCCTTAGAACTCCAATCATCATCACAATGATGCTTTTCTTTAGACTTCCACCAATCATCATTACAATGCTTTTCTTTAGATTTCCACCAGTCATCACAACAATGCTGTTTCTTAGAACTCCAGCAATCATTATTCCAGGACATTTTTTTATACCTCCCTTCAAATAGGATTACTATCATTCTATGTTTTAGTGAAGAAATGGCTTGTTTATAAACCTATTATTTTATCTTTATATGATAGAGTGCTTTCTACTACATATAGAATTCATAAAAACTATGCTAATTCCCAAGAGATAGTGGAGAGAATTACTGGTTATGACATTTATCAATAAACACATGTTGAAGAAAACATTCTGATTATAAATAATATCTAATTTTGGAGTACGTTTTTCTGAATGTATATTTTAAAACAGCAGAGAAAAAATATATTATATTACTTCAAACAAAGCCTATGTATATGTAAAGTAATAGGAAAAACAGCTAACTCTTAAAGGAGCTGGCTTATTAAAAGAAAAAAAGATTCATTTGATAAAGAGGTTATCTAAACTTTAAATTCAGCAGAATTAAATCCAAGTCCCCTCATTAAACAAGCCGCTAACTGTTAAAGAATTGTTTTTATAATTAATAAAGAAAAAAATGTTTAGTACAATTGTTTGTTTTTTTCTTTCTATGTGTTTGCCTCGTACACTTTTAAGCTAGTGGACATACTTTACTAATAGAAAGGATTAGGGGGTGAGGTTTTGGGTTCTCGATTTAATAATTGTAAAAAGAAGTGTACATGTAAACAGGATGATTGTTGGGAGATATTCGAAGAGTGTAACAAAGAAAAGCATGAGAAATGTGATAATTCTTGTGTGCAAGGAATTAGAGATGAGCTTAAGAAATTAATTAATCGCACAGTTCAAATTAATACAGAGGGACGTACTTATGTAGGTACTGTTTCGTCTGTAAGTTGTGATGTAGTTAAGCTTGCAGCTATTCCTGGATCTGTTGCAGTAATTATCTCCATTTGCAAAATTGAAGCAATTTTCCCTCCTGTTACAACGGTTACTGTAGAGTTTGATTTTAATGGTGTTGACGTAGCAAATAAAGCATAATTATGCTTTGTTTGTAAAGCCATTCTGATGAATGGCTTTATTTTAATTTCGTATAAAAGGAGAATATATTCTTTATATAGAAATAAGTTTGAGGCTATAAAGAGTGATGTACGAAAGGAGAATGAGAGTGATTAAATTAGTGCCCTTTAAAAGATCTGATTTCAAACAATTAATAAATTGGATTCATTCCGAACAATTTTTAATACAGTGGTCAGGAAATGCATTTACATATCCTTTAAACGAACAGCAATTAGAGAAATATATAGAAAGTGCAAATACACTCGCTTTCAAAGTAATAGATGAAAAGACTGAAGAAGTACTTGGTCATATTTCACTTGGCCAAATAGACGATATAAATAAGTCTGCGAGAATTGGAAAAGTGTTAGTTGGTAATACGAAAATGAGAGGGCGTTCAATAGGAAAACATATGATGAAAGCAGTACTTCATATTGCGTTTGAAGAATTAAAACTACATAGAGTAACTCTTGGCGTGTATGATTTTAATACGTCGGCCATTTCTTGTTATGAAAAAATAGGATTTGTAAAAGAAGGTTTATTAAGAGATTCAAAAAAAGTAGGAGAAACGTATTGGAATTTATGGGAAATGAGTATGCTAGAATATGAATGGAATAATAAAAAATAATAGTTTCTTATAATTTTATTATGTTAATTAAAAGGGATTGGTGGGAAATTATGAATAGAAAGACTATAGTAATCACAATTGCAGCTGTTTCAGGGGGAGGTAAAACTACTATTACAGAAAGTTTAACTCATGAGTTAACAAATTCAAAAGCGCTATTTTTTGATAGTTATAACTTTGATAACTGTCCTGCTGATATTTGTAAATGGATTGATGATGGAGCGAATTATGACGAGTGGATACTTACACCATTAATTCATGATATTCAGCATCTTATACGAGATAGTAAATTAGACTATATTATTGTAGATTATCCTTTTGCATACTTAAATAGAGAAATGGGGCAGTTCATTGATGTAACTATATTTATTGACACACCTTTAGATATTGCAATGGCTAGAAGAATTTTACGAGATTTTAAAGAAGATACTATGAGTGAAATACATAATGATTTAAAACATTACATGGCACATGCGAGAAAAGCTTATTTAGAGGCAATTCATACTGTTAAACCGAATTCAGATATCGTATTGGATGGATCTTTTTCTGTAAGTGAAATAATTAATCATGTTGTTGAGGAACTTGACCGAAGAGAAGTGATTGTCGATGGTTAAATGTATAGAGGAATATGTACAAGTTGATGATTTTAAAATGTATACGAAAGTATTCCAAGGAAAGAAGTGGCAGCCTGTTATTATAATGGAATCAGGCTACGGGGATTATTCAAAGGCATGGGATTATATTGCTGAAAGACTGACGGAATTTGGGACGATACTTACATATGATCGAGCTGGATTAGGGAAAAGTGGGAAGAGTTCCAAGCAACGTATTAGTTCTGAAATGGTAAAAGATTTAAGAACATGTTTAAATCTTTTACAACTGAAGCCACCTTATATTTTTGTAGGGCATTCTTTTGGTGGTATAAATGCACGGTTATTTACGGTTTTTTATCCCGAGGATATGTTGGGAACAGTTTTGGTTGATTCGACACCAGAAAATTATAAAGAAGTATTTTTGCCAATCATGTCTCCAGAATTTCAAGAAGCTTACTATAAACAATTTGCATATGAAAGTTCATATGAAGAGTTTATGTTTAGTCTAGGTGAAGCAGATAGACATTGTAAATCAATGAGCGATATTCCCCTTGTCGTGCTAGCTGCTGGTAAAAAAGCTTTTTATTCGCAAGCTGCACAACTGAAATGGTTACAATTACAAAGAGAATTATTACAATTATCCAGTAAAAATAAATTTATAATTGCAGAACATAGCGGTCACTATATTCAAAAGGATGAGCCACATTATATTATAGGTGCTGTTAAGTGGATACTTGGGGTAGGGGAGAGATAAATGTGTACACTGTATTTCAATATAACTGGCAAGTAAGAGAAGATTGGTTTAAGTGGTGTGAACAACTTACAGTGGAAGAATTACTTCGCAAACGTGTTGGTGGTGTTGGAAGTATATTAGAAACATTATTTCATATTGTAGATGTTGAGTATAGCTGGATTTGTGATTTGAAAGGAAAAGAAGTAGATGAGCCGCAATTTAAGGATAATCAATCTATTCAAAAAGTGAAAGCATTATCTCATTTGTATAATAAGGATTTAGAGGGATTTTTACAATCGTGGACAGAAGACTTAGAGAATAAAATATTAAAAGTTTCATGGACGGATAAAGAGTACAAGTATGGTGAAGTGTTACGACATGTTATCGTACATGAAATTCATCATATAGGTCAGCTATCAATATGGGCAAGAGAGTTAAATCTTCAGCCCGTTTCAGCGAATTTAATTGGAAGAGGATTATAGACGTAAAAACCGACTTGTACTGTAAACGCAAGTCGGTTTTTATATGTAAGAAGATTTCTTAGTTGAAATCCTCGGATTTTCTTTGACGTAAATGTAAAAACATTAAAATTGTAATAATGAAAAAGATCATCATCGTTTGTATGATTAAATTTTTAAACTGTAGCAATATTGCCCAAGATGTAAGAGTATCTTTAAAAGCTTGGAGTGCAGAGTACGAGGAAGGTTCAAAACCGTACTGAAGTAATTTTTTTGTTTCAATAAAAGTAGTGTTTTCTTCATCGGATTCTAATATTACTGAAATAAGCCTAGTATCTCCTAGTTTTGCAGTACCGACAAAACTATTATTACCGTTAGTTGAAAAACTAGTTTGCAAGCCATCAACACCTTGGAGTTTAATGTTTTCATTGAGGGAATAAATCATTTTATTTGTGTTGAAAACTTGAAAATTTTTGAAGGTAAATTGGTAAGAGGTTAGTTTCGTCATATTCAGTACATTAGGGAAATCTTTTACTAAATGCGTTGCTAGTTTAGCTGCATCTTTCGCTGTTGTATTCGATTGTTTATTTGTATCTTGATTAGCTCCAGTAGAGTTTAGAAAAGGAGATGGCTGTGATAACTGTAGCTGTTTTGCTTTTTCATTCATTAACGTTGTAAAGTTATCTTCATTGCCACCAATGTGTTCTGCCAGTGCGAGTGCAGAACGATTATTTCCTGTTAAAAGCAATGCATGAAGTAAATCACGAACCGTCGTTTTATCCTTTGCTGTTACTTGCATAGGAGTCGTTTCCGCTTGGAATAATTCGTTACTTATTTTTACGGATTCATCTAACTGTATTTTGCCGTCATTCAGTTGTTCCAATACGATATACTCTGTCATTAATTTAGACAAAGTAGCTGATTGTATAGGGGTTTCTTCATTTTTTTTATAAATAACTTCACCTGAATTAGCATCTATTAAAATAGCTGATTTAGCTTGAATAATTGGACCATTTACATAAAGATAAAAATATAAAACGATAAGTGCAGTAATAATAAAAGATAATAATAAAATTGTGAATTTTTTCAAGAATTGCATAAGCGATCCTCCTACTATGACATCAATAATAATATTGTAAAAAGGAATGCTTAATTAGGAAGAAAGAAAAGGTAAAGAATTTCTAAAGAATTATAAAAGATTATTAAAATTTGGATATTGATGGAAAATAAAAGGTTCAATTTCTTATCATATTAGAAATTGAACCTAAAATTATGGTGTATTAATTTTTATATGGTAGTAGTTTTACAGTGAAAGTTGTTTTCTTGTCATCACTATATACTTCAATCGTTCCTTTATGCAGTTCGACAATACTTTTTGCAATTGCTAATCCGAGTCCTGATCCACCAGTGTTTGTTGAACGTGATTTTTCAACACGATAAAAACGTTCAAAAATATGAGGTAAATCTGTACTAGGAATAGGTTGTCCGTAATTTGTTATATCAATTGTAATCATATTATTGCTTTCATAAGCGGTAAGGTCAATATAACCACCTTCGTTTCCATAAGCGATAGCGTTTATAATAAGATTTTCAAATACACGCACTAATTTGTCTCCATCAGCTAATACCATGAGTTTTTGAGAGGGGAAAGAAGGGCGGCATTCAATATTTGCTTCTTGCACTTGTATTCGGAATTGAACAGTTAATTGTCCAAGTAGCTCTACAATATCAATGGGAGCAGAATATAAACTTAACTCTTTATTTTGAACACGGGTGTATTCAAACAAGTCATTCATTAATGCATTTAGACGTGTTACTTTACCATAAATGACTTGTATGTAATGACGTAATTCCACTTCATCTCTATAATTATCATGATGGATTAAATTCACGTATCCAACTATTGATGTAAGGGGAGTACGTAAATCATGTGATACATTTGTAATTAGTTCGCTTTTTGCTTGTTCTGCCTGTCTTTCTTCGTCAATTGACTCTTTTAATTGTTCAACAATTTGATTGACCCCAGTCGCTAACTCTTCTAAATAATTATGATTTACGATGGAAACTTTATGATTGAAATTTCCATTTGCAATATAACGAATCTCTTCTATCATTTTTTTAATACAAGTTTCATAGTAAAGCTTTCTCTCGTGACGATAAAAAATATATAGATAGGATGAAAAAATAGAAAATAAAAATAAATAAGAAACAATCATCATCCATAAAGATTCTTTAATCCCTTTATACTTTTCATAACCAAAAATTCGAATGAATTCTTTACCGAGTTCGGTTAGAGTAAGTGAACTCTCGATTACACTCGTAATGAGGCGATATATAATTAATTCAGTAATAGGTGTAAGAGTGATAGCTAATAAAAGCCAAAAAATTATCTTCCATTTTGGGATATCTTTTAAAATATCAAATGCTTCATTTCTCAATTTTATAGCCTACTCCCCAAACAGTATGAATAAATTTTTCTCCATTCATTACTGTTTCAAGTTTATCCCGTAAATTACTAATATGAACCATTACAGTTTTATTTGAACCATAACCATCTTCATTCCAAACACGTTCGAATATTTCTTCGGAACTAAATACTCTTCCTGTATTGCTCGCTAGTAAATATAAAATATCAAATTCTATAGATGTAAGTTTAATATATTCATTATTTACTTTAACAGTATGATTATGCTTATGGATTTCAGCTGTTCGAATACGAATAATACCATCGTCTTTCTTTTGAGTAGCAGCGTTTTGGAAAGTGGATCTTCTCAGCAAAGCTTTCACTCTAGCGACTAATTCTAGTGGATTAAACGGTTTAATCATATAATCATCTGCACCTGTCATAAGCCCTAATATTTTGTCCATGTCTTCAGCCTTTGCACTCAGCATAAGGATAGGTACAGTATTATTTTCACGCACTTCCTGACAAACTTCTAATCCATTTCGCTTTGGCATCATAATGTCCAAAATCATGAGGTCAACTTCATATGCAGATATCATTTGTATTGCTTCATCACCGTCATAAGCTTTAAAAATGTTATATCCTTCATTTCGTAAATAAACAGCGAGTAACTCTACAATATCTTTATCATCATCAATAATTAATATGCTTTTATTCATTATATAGTTAGTTCCTTTCCTTACAAATCATCAACACTACTATAATAACAAACATTTATGTACTTTGTAGCAATGATTTTACATAAAATTTCATGTAACGTATTAAAAAGGAATTAAAGCATTCATAACGAATTAACAATAGAAGAATTATTTGAATTTCCTATTATATTGAAGGAACGTAATAAGGAGGAGATTAACGTGTTATATAATGAAATATGTTCATTTACTCCAACTGGGAAAATAGAACACTCTATAAAAGAGTTTCTATTAAAGTACGATAAAGAATTTACATATCATCATTCAATTCGTGTGGCAAATGAAGCGCGAAAAATAGCGATAATGTTTCATGAAAATGAAGAAAAAGCAGAAATTGCAGGGTATTTACATGATATAAGTGCAATCTTTCCGAATGAGGACCGGATTAAAGTTGCTGAAGCAGTTGGAATCGAAATATTACAAGAAGAACGGAAATTTCCAATGATTATTCATCAAAAACTATCGAGAGTAATCGCAAGAGAGATATTTAAAGTGGAAGATGAAGAGATTTTAGGTGCAATTTGTTGCCATACTACATTGCGTAAAAATGCAACGAAGATGGATTTAGTGTTATTTGTTGCAGATAAAATAGAATGGGATCAAAATGGGACACCATCATACTTAGTAGATATAAAAAATGGATTAGAAAAATCTTTAGAACATGCTGCTTTTGTATATATTTCATATTTGTGGGAAAGAAAAGATACATTGAAAGTTATACATCCGTGGCTAGAAGAAGCTTATTGGTATTTAAAAGAACTTGTAGAGTAGAAAGGATATGAAAATGCAGTTAAAAGAATATATGAATCAAACATTCCCAGGAGTTACGTTAGTACCGTCCATATACTCTCAGTGGGAAAATCATCTACATTTTGATTTTGGGAAAGATAAATATCAAATTGTAGAAGGAACCGACGATTTAAATATGGAATACTTCTCTCAACTATATACATATAATAAATACTTATTTGAAGATATATTTTTAAAAGAAGATGTAGTGTTTGTAGTAGCAAATGTTTATCGGTTTAAAAAGGAAAATATAAAAACTCCACAGAAAATAAATATATACAATAAATATATTAAAAAGAGAGATTTAAAGTTTCGTATAAGACAAGAAACGTTACCTTTTCTATTTGAAGATGAAGAAGCAGATTTATATTGTACATCTCAATTTTCTTTAAAATGTCTTGCGGAAGATATTAAATATGAACTACTTATTCAAGCTGTTAATCATGAGGATTTTCCAGATCTTTATCCTCGTTTTGGACGCAAAAAAAGAGGTTTCTTATCCTGACGTATTTCTCATTAACGCATCGAAAGATATTGTCATGTTTATTTATGATGATAGAGGATGTGAAGTCATTGCGAAGAATAAAGAAATAATACGAGGCTTATATGAAAAATACAAAGAGTGGATTCCAGTTTATGAACGAGAAAGTATAGATAGCTTATTTAAATGACAGTAGGGGAAGTGAAGTGTGTAATGAAACGTATCGCAATCGTATCCGCATGGGAACCAGAACTTACGTATTTGCATCAACATTATCCGAGTGAACGCATTGAAAAAAGAGCAGCTTGGGAATTTCATTTTCATTATATAAATGATCTGGAAATTATTTCAGTAATAACTGGTGTTGGCAAAGTAAGTTGTGCTAGTTGTGTACAATTATTAATAAGTGAATTTCAGCCGGACGAGCTATTTATGACAGGAATATGCGGAAGTTTATCAAATAAGGTGAAAAATGGTCACATTGTAGTAGCACTTAATGCAATACAACACGATGTTACTGCTGCTGGTTCAGGGGAAGATGTTTTTAATTTATATGATGGTAGAACAGCACCTATTGAAACAACAAAGTCAATTGTAAGAAAAATAAAAAAAATACGATCTTATGATCCAGTTCACTTCGGTACGTTCTTATCTGGAGATCAGCGTATTCGTAGTTCCGAAATGAGATATTTACTGCATACTGTATACGGAGCATTGGCGGTTGATCAAGAAGTCGCTGCTTTCGCTTACGTATGTCATATAAATAAAAAACCATTTTTATGTTTAAAAGCTGCTTCAGATCAAGCGAATGATAAAACGAAAGAAGAACAAAAGGTTTTTAAAATGTTAGCATGTGAACGAGCATGTGAGCATTTAATTGCTTTTTTACGTGTTTATGAGATTACTGTAGTAAATAATAGATAGTTAAAAGATTCAGGTGAAAGGAATTCATTTCATGTATTTGAATGTAGTATATAACAAGCCAAAGCGGAGGATTATATTTATATGATTCAATATAAAAGATGTAGTGAAGTAAGTATAGATTTAGTGTATGGAGCTTTTAAGGATGGATTTTCAGATTACATTATTAAAATGGATGTTTCAAAAGAAGATTTTATACAAAGATTTTTTGGACCAGAAGGTAACTCGCTAGAACACTCTTTTCTTGCTTTAGATGGTGACAAATCTGTTGGCATAATACTTGGTGGTATAAAGGTTTATGAAACTATAAAAACAATGCGTTGTGGAACATTAGCTGTTCATCCAGAGTTTCGCGGCATTGGAGTAAGTCAAAAGTTATTTGAGCTACATAAAGAAGAAGCGATACAAAATGAATGCCAGCAACTTTTTCTTGAAGTTATTGTAGGTAATGATAGGGCGATTCATTTTTATAACAAATTAGGTTATGAAAAAGTGTATGATCTTTCTTATTATAATTTAAATGATGTAACTAAATTAACAAATAAAGATAATAAAAATATTGAAGTGCAAAGATTAGAATTTCAAACATTTAAACTTGAAATTCAGAAATGGCTTAACTTCCATATAAATTGGCAAAATGATATTGATTACATTGAAAAAACAAATAATACGTATTACGGTGCATATGTTGATAATGATTTAAAAGGCTCTGTATGTGTAAATGAACAAGGTAAAATTAGTTATATTTTCGTAGATAAAGATTATAGAAATATTGGGATTGGGATGAAATTATTACAAGTAGCAAGAGTAGAATCAAATTTATCAAGTTTATCTATTGGTTTTCCAAACAACAGTTTACTAGAAGGGTTTTTAAAGAAATCTGGGTTTAAAAAGAATTCTTTAGCACAATATGAAATGTATTTATTGTTATAAAAAGCGGAAGGAATTATTCTTTGCGCTTTTTATTTTTGCACTATGAGCGTAAAATATTTCTCATATATAATCCGTGAATAAGTCCCAACATACTATATGTGGTGGTCTTTTTATTAGAAGGTTATTTATAAAGTGACAGTAAAATAACGAGAGATTACATATTGAATTAGAAACGAGGAAGCAGGTTAGAAATTATAAAACTGTTCCAGAAAGCAGTGGATAGTTTTTTGGAAATTAGATTTTTTTGAAAATAAAAAGGCGGTTGTTTCCGCAACCACCTTTCAGTAAAACAAAGCACTTTTTCAGAAATAAATTATGGATGATTCTAAAAAAAGTTATAGGATATAATCCCATTTTTATAACCGAAGTGACGAGCTTAATTTATAAGAAAGGAATGACTATATTATATGAAAATTTGTGTATAATGGTTAAAAAGAAAAGAGCAGCTAGCAACAGGTAGCTGCTCCATTAAAGACATATGCTTAAGAAATGGGTTGTTTACAGTATTGATTGAATAGTAAGGTTTATCGAGAGGAGAGGGATTATATAAATTAAATTATGATAGTCGATATTCTCCATATTGACCAGAAAAAAACTAAAAATTCTAGTGAAATTCCAAGCGTTCTTTTCTTAGGTTTTTGAATTTCTTTTATTAGATAACCTACAGCACTAATTGCTATAAGTATGAAAAGAATGAGTTCTAATGTTTCTGGCATTATATCTACTCCTAATTATATATTTAGTTTATTATATAACAATTAAAAGATTATTTGAAGATTAAAAGTAAGGATTGAAAAGTTTGAATTTGTTTCTTCTTTCGTTATCTTTTTAAATGTCACTTTCATAATAATATTTTATTTTGTAAAATATTATTATTTTATGTAGAATAGATAGGATGGGAGGGAATGAAATGAATTATGGTTTAAAGTTTAAGATTCTTGAATTACAATGTTTTATTCAAAAGACTTATTCTGATATTAAAACAGCATGTGATATTGCTATTTATCAAGAAAACACTTCTAAATATTTAATTTCATTAGGATTTTTAAATAAATCATATATGACTTATATAGAAGCAAAAAGATTTTATCGTGAAAATGACGAGCTTGTAAGTGTAGAATTTGATAATTTCTTTGATGCGTATGATAAATTAGAACACGAATTAAAACAAGTTATTTCAAGAGAAGATAAAAATCCTTCATTGCTACATAGCAAATTTGATCAGTTTCAACAGAAAATTGAAAATATAAATGACCTAATAAAAGTTTTGGAAAATGCTCGTTAATAAATTATTTTTCTTTGTTACATAGAAATTATACATTATAAACATTTTTGGGATAATATGTATTGCGAATCTATTGTAAGAAGGTGACTTTTGTTGATTACAGAAGTCACCTTTTTATAATATGCTTTATATCTGTAATTAATATATTGTGTTACACAATTCACTTTTATATGACTTCATTTATTGATGAAAATTAAAATAGAAAGATCTGAAAATAGAAACCTACTAAGGCTTATTTGCTATGATAACCTTAGAAAACTCAAACTGGATCTTTAAAAAAAGAGAATTTACACGTGAAATTTAATTTATCGAACCTTATATATATCTATAAAAAAGTTCATTAAAAGCAGTGATTTTCTCTAGGATAACTATATTTAAATAATGAATTAACGTCATTAAATTATGCGATTTTGTTTAATTTTATATGCTTTTTATTTTCTTTTTTTGATACGAATGAATAGTATAATTTTTAACAGTTTTATATTTTAGGAAATTATAAGAGGTAAATATCATGAAAAATAAAAAAGAAATAGCTATAGTTGCATTAACAACAGGATTGGCTTTAACAGCTGTAGCGCCATACGGAATAGGTCATGCAGAGGAAACAGATCAACTACAAGTTCAAATGCAGGAGGAATCGTTCCGCTCAGGTGAACTTACTCAACCGTCACAAAAGACACCAGAAAATGTAGTAAAGGATGCACTTAAGGAGAAAACAGAACAAGCGCTTTCTCTAAAGCAAGTCAATGGAGAAACAGGAGTAGATTATAAAGTCTTTCAAAAACGTGGTTCGTATGATGGGACTACACTCGTACGTATGCAGCAAACATACGAAGGAAAAGAAGTATATGGCCATCAATTAACTGCACACGTAGATAATAAGGGTGTTATTAAAAGTGTTTCAGGCGATAGCGCGCAAAATTTAAAACAAGAAGATTTGAAAAAGCCTATTAAGCTATCAAAAGAAGAAGCCAAACAATATATTTATACGAAGTACGGGAGCGATATCAAGTTCATTTCTGAACCAGAAGTTAAGGAAGTTATTTTTGTGGATGAAAATAATGGACAAGCTTCAAATGCATATCAAGTTACATTTGCTGCTGCAACACCAAGCTATGTATCTGGAACTTATTTAGTGAATGCCGATAATGGTGAAATGTTGAAAAATATGGTACAAGAATCAGGTTTAAAAGTAAGTGAAGAGCATGTTGAACCATTAAAGGAAAGTAGAAAAAACAATTTCGTATCACTAACTGGAACAGGAAAAGATGATTTAGGTATAACTCGCACTTTTGGTATTTCTGAACAAAGTAATGGGAAATATGTTCTTGCTGATTACACAAGAGGGCAAGGAATTGAGACATATGATGTAAATTATAGAGATATTACAAATGAAGAAAAATATTATCCTGGTATATTAGTAACTAGCACTTCACCAACATTTACTGATCCAAAGGCGGTAAGTGCTCATTTTTTAGCAACAAAGGTATATGATTTTTATAAAGATAAATACAAGCGTAATAGTTTTGATAATAAGGGAAAAAAAGTAGTATCAGTTGTACATGCATGGGATTCTGGAGGAACAAATAACCCTAAAAATTGGGAGAATGCATTTAGTGCTAATATTAATAATATTAGTATGCTTATATATGGTGACCCCATGGTGAAAGCGTTCGATATAGTGGGCCATGAATTTACACATGCGGTTACCTCTAGCGAATCTAACCTTGAATTTTTCGGAGAATCTGGTGCAATTAACGAAGCGTTATCTGATATTATGGGAACGGCTATTGAGAAATACATAAATAACGGGGAATTTAACTGGACAACAGGAGAACAAACTGGATCGGTTTTCCGTAATATGAAAAATCCATCTTCAATCAATTATTCAAATGGAGTACCATATCCAGATGATTATAGTAAATATAATGATTTAAATGGAGAGGATAATGGAGGCATTCATTTCAACTCAAGTATTATTAATAAAGTTGCGTATTTAATTGCTCAAGGTGGTACTCATAACGGTGTAACTGTAAATGGTATTGGTGAAGATAAAATGTTTGATATTTTCTACTATGCAAATACTGATGAATTGAACATGACTTCTAATTTCTCAGAATTGAGATTAGCGTGCCTTAAAGTTGCAACAAACAAATATGGAGCGAACTCAATTGAGGTTCAAGCGGTCCAAAAAGCTTTTGATGCAGCAAAAATTAAGGGAACAGTGAAAGAAAACGAAAAAACTGCCGAAAACCAAGTCCCAGAGTTAACTGTACCGTCTACAATTACACTACGTGTAGGTGATACGTTTGACCCGATGAGAAATGTAACAGCTGCTGATAAAGAAGATGGTGATTTAACAAATAGAGTACAGCATAAAGGCGATGTAGATACATCTAAACCAGGTAAATACATTGTGAACTACTTGGTTATCGATTCCCAAGGGGGGAATGCAACGGATACGCAGACTGTAATTGTAGAGAAAAATGAAGAAATATTAGATATAGAGCCTAAATTAACAGCGCCTATTGGAGTGACTATTAATGTAGGAGATTCATTTGTTCCGATGACAGAAGTATTAGCTATTGATAAAGAAGATGGCGATCTTACTTCTAAAGTAAAAGTTGATGGTAAAGTAGATACATCTAAAGCTGGTACTTACGTATTAACATACACAGTTACAGACTCTAAAGGTCATGAAGTAACTGCGAAACAAACTGTAACGGTTAAAGTTAGAGAAGAAGTTAAAAATGACAACCCAATACTAAAAGTACCTGCTACAACTACAATTAATGAGAATGATCAATTTGACCCAATGGTAGGAGTATCAGCTACTAATAAAAAGAACGATGACCTTACTTCTAAAGTAAAAGTTGATGGTAAAGTAGATACATCTAAAGCTGATACTTATGAAATAATATATAGTGTCAGAGATTCCGTAGGTAATGAGGTAAAGGCAATACAAAAAGTACTAGTGAAAGATAAAGACACTAGCAAAGCTAATGGTCTTGCTAGTAATAGTAATATATCAAACAATAGTAATTATGATAAAAAAGAATATACATATAAAGAGCTTCCAAAAACGGGTGCAAGTACAACTAACAGTGCAATAATGGGCATGTTGATGGTTATTGCAGCAACAGTACTCACTTTGGTTCGTAAATGTAGAAAGATACAAAAATAATGGCAGGCATAGGCATCATTCGTTTGAAGAAAAGAATTCATAATCCAGAAAAAATAAAGTGAAAAATAAGTAAAACAAAAAAGGCAGTTTGTCTTAAGTGTAAATTATATTATCGGTACCGAAGGGCGAATGTCACTAACTGAAAAATAGTTTGGCTTTTTTTTACACACAATAATGTTTAGATGAAGTTTTTACTTACTAAGATGTTAGTAGTTAAGTGGTACATTTGGCTTCCATAAAACTTTGCGCTTGGATGTGATTCTGTCTACAGAAATATATTACGTAAAAAACACGTTACTATTCTCATTAAAAATAGTAACGTGTTTTTGTTGTTTAAAAATAGCCTGAATCGTAAAGTTCATGAATGTTAGAGTAGTTTTAAATAGCCATTCATTAATTACTGAAAACACTTTGTATTAATGGAAGTTTCACCTATATGACAAGATGAGATTTCCGGTATTTACCAGGCGTTTCGTTAGTGAATTTTTTAAAAATTTTAGTAAAGTAGCTTTGATCAGTAAAATTGAGTGAAGCACAGATGTCAGATAAGGAATAGGTTGTAAAAGTTAATAATTTCTTTGCTTCTTCGATTCGTTCACGCTGAATATATTCACTTAATGAAATACCAACTTCTTTTTTAAATAATATAGATAAATAATCCGAATTCACGTTTGAAAATGTAGCAAGTTGTTTAACAGATATTGGATTGTAAATGTTTTTGAAAATGTAGTTTTTGCAAATAGCAATAGTCTGTGAATGTTGCTGTGTTTTTTGTGCCTTCACACGGTCTGCAAAAGTACAGAAAACATTTTTTAATAAATGCCAAACAGATTCTTTGTCTTTTAAATTTTCTGTTCTTTGGATGTGTAGATCATAAATCTTGTAAGCAATCCCGGATGGAAGCCCTCCTTTTATCGCATATCTAGTAGCGAGTGTAATGGATGAAATACAAATGTTTTTATGTCTTCTTAATTGATGGAATGAAGCTAAGGATGAAAGAATCTCTTGTTGAAATACATAATAATATTTGAGTACTGTTTCTTTATCCCCGTTTTCTATAGCTCCAAGTAGTTGTTGCTCTAAATACAAATTATGACAGATAGATTCGTTATTTTGCATTGAAATATATACATCTTCGTTTAAGATACTGCTATGACTTACATGAAATGAGTCACTTTTATTTTCAAATGTACTTACATTTGAAATTTTTTTATAAAGAATGTTATGGAACAAAATCGCCATATTTACAAAGAAATATTGATCTTTGAGTGACAATGAAAAGTAATAGTCTCTTGTTTTTTTATAATTCGGCATAAAATGAAAGCTGCTATCCGTTTCGTTTTTAGAAAAGCTTACATCTGTTACAGGTCCAATAATAACAGTGCCGTTCACCATATAATCGCTCTTTATGTGAATTAAAATGAAGTGCCCTAGATGTTGGTGAGTCCTGAAGATGGGAGAATTATATGAATCATTTCTCTGATAAAGCATATGTAACTGTTCTATTTTTGATGTATACAATGAAAGTGAATCATTTTTTGATGTAAAAGCTAAAAGAATATTTTTGTTGCAATCTAAAAAACAAACTGGAACTTCAAAAGATTGGAAAAACATATTGCAAATGTACTCTATCTCAACTAGACTGAGCTTTTTAGTCATATTCTTCCTCCTTACAGTTGTGCGTGATAGTTGAATAAACACATATTCCTTTTTTCATAAGTAGAAACGGAAAACTTTATCAATAAAAATTATAAACTTCTAAGAATAATACCATAATTTAACATGAATAGCACATATTATTTGAATATACAGGTAATAGTTTTGGGGAGTAGCATAAAATATGAATCATCACACTTATTTGCTAGTTACTGCTAACATGTATCAAAAAATGTTTAAGATTGGATTCAAATAGAGATAAGAGGGGGAGATTAACGAATTGGCGCCTAAGTAATTAGTAAAAATTACATATATCATACGGGGAGACGACGTAATAGTAGAAATAAGAACAGTGAATAAGTGATTGTAAACAATGGGGTGTGGGGACAACTATGTTTTATGTTATTCGTTCAAGGCTAATACTTTGTACACAATTTTATTTTTAGATGGTAATAGTAAAAAATAGATTTTTAAAATGATAGAAGTAGTAAAGGGGATAATAGAGAAATGAAAAAAATATTAAGTGTGCCTCTAGTTGTATTCTTAACGTTTTCAGCGTGGTCTAATGTATTAGTAAAGGCAGCTTCACCAACCAAAGGTTCTTTAACAATTCATAAGTACGAACAAGAAAAAGAGGGAACAACAGGAGTAGAAGGTGATGGTTCCGCAAATCAAGAGGTGCCAACAAATGCGAAACCGTTAAAAGGTGTAACGTTTGAAGTAAAAAAGGTTACATCGTTTGAAAAAATTTCAAATGATGGAAAAATCGTGAAAGAAGATGTGAAACCTGTAACGGGGGCAACTCCATCTCAAGTAGTAACTGATGATAACGGACAAGCTGTATTAAAAGATCTTCCGCTAGGACGTTATGAAGTGAAAGAGGTGGCAGGCCCTCCACATGTTAACCTAAATCCAAATACGTATACAGTAGATATTCCATTAACGAATAAAGAGGGTAAGGTGTTAAACTATGATGTTCATATGTATCCCAAAAATGAGATTAAACGCGGTGCAGTTGATTTAATAAAAACTGGTGCAAACGATAAAGCATTAGCGGGTGCAGCATTCTCTGTATTTAAAAAAGATGGAACAGAAGTGAAAAAAGAGTTAGTAACGGATGCTAATGGTTATATTCGTGTGCAAGGATTAGAGTATGGAGAATACTATTTCCAAGAAACAAAAGCGCCGAAAGGCTATGTAATAGATCCAACTAAACGCGAGTTTTTTATTAAGAACTCCGGAACAATTAATGAAGATGGAACAATTACTTCTGGTACAGTAGTTAAAGTAGAAGTAAAAAACTATGAAGAACCAACCATTGATAAAAAGATTAATGGTGATTTGGAAGCGTTACTAATAAATCCGTTAACTAATTACAATTATGATATTAAAACATTAATTCCAGAAGACATTAAAGAATACAAAAAATATGTGGTAACAGATACTTTGGACAATCGTTTAGTGATTCAAGGAAAGCCAATCGTGAAGATTGATGGAGCGGAAGTAAACGCAAGCATTGTAGATGTAGCTGTAGAGGGTCAAAAGGTAACAGCTACAGTGAAAGATTTTACAAAATTAGATGGTAAAAAAGAATTTCATTTACAAATTAAATCACAAGTAAAAGAAGGAGTACCATCTAGTTCGGAAATTTTAAATATAGCAAAAATTGATTTTATAAATAAAAATGATGTAATTGGAGAAAAAGAATCTAAACCAGTAGTTGTTGTTCCGACAACTGGAATTATTGAGTTAACAAAAATTGATGGTAATGATAAGAAGGAATTAAAAGGTGCAGAGTTTGTACTTAAAGATAAAAAAGGGAAAATAGTTGTTGTAGCAGGAAAAGAAGTAATAGGTGTATCAGATGAAAATGGTGTTATTAAGTGGTCTAACATTCCATACGGAGACTATCAAATTTTTGAAACAAAAGCACCAACATATACAAAAGAAGATGGTAAAACAGCTTCTTATCAATTATTAAAAGACCCAATTGATGTAAAGGTTAGCGAAAATAATCAAACGGTTAAATTAACAATAGAAAATAATAAAAGTGGATGGATTCTTCCAGTAACGGGTGGTATAGGAACGACTCTTTTTACTGTACTAGGCCTTACGTTAATGGTTACAGTAGTGTTTGTTTTCTTTAGAAAAAAGTTTGCTAATAAATTAAGTTCTAGGAACATGTAACCATGTGATGTGAAAAGGGGAGAAGCAAAATGCTTTCCTCTTTTCGATATTTTAGTATATACAGAGGTGGAAATATGAAACGAAATCTTGTTTTAGGAGGTATTTTTTTATTTGGATTAGGTATTTTTTTATATCCTACTATTAGTAATTGGTTGGCGACTCGTGCTCATTATTCTGAGATTGGTTCTTATGATAAGAAGATTAAAGCGCTACAAAAGAAAGAAATTGAACGTAGGGAAAAAGAAGCAGCCGACTATAATAAACAAGTCCAAACTTCCACGCAAACATTTGCAGATCCATTTGCTGAGGAAAATAGTAATCAACAAGCGTATGCCGATGCGTTAAATTTAGGTGATGTAATGGGGTATATTGAAATATCGAAAATTAAAATAAAACTGCCAATCTATCAAGGTACCTCTGAAGAAGTATTGAGTCGGGGGATAGGTCATTTAGATTATTCGTCACTCCCGGTAGGTGGTGAGAATACGCACACTATTTTAACCGGGCATCGTGGTTTACCATCAGCAAAGTTATTTTCAGATTTAGATAAGTTAAGTGAAGGAGATCTTTTTTATATTCACTCTTTAGACAAAATTCTTGCTTATAAAGTAGATCAAATTAAAGTAGTTTTACCACACGAAACGGACGATTTGAAAATTGTGGAAGATAAAGATTATACAACATTAATTACATGTACGCCTTATGGAGTAAATACAAATAGATTGCTCGTTCGAGGTGAGCGTGTAGAGTTCAACCAGAAAGAAAAACAAGAAATAAGTACAGAGGTATTTATGTTTAATAAGTGGACGGTAATAGTTCCAATCCTATTGTTATGTGCGTTTCTAGTCGTAATTTATAAGAAAAAAATAACTAGATAGATTGCATGTATCCCGCAATAACGGGCAGTGGATCCATTAATTTAGGGATAAGTAAGGAAGGTATAGAAGGGATGAAGTAAATCCACACTGATTAATGTTCACTTTTTTTGACTGTAGAAAAATACGGTAAAGGTGGGGAACAAGGAAATTGAGGCTACGATTAAAGCTGGTAAGTATTCATTTAATGGTTTTGTTAATGATATGTGTAAGTTTTGTCATATATGTACCAAAAGAAGTTTATGGATCCACGGTAGACTTAAAAGGTTTAGGTGACATATCGCGTTATAATGCAGTTATCTTTGGTAACCATAAAGCAGTTGGTGGAGACGTTGAAGGTGCAATCGCAGTTCAAGGTGATATGGATGCATCAGGTTATACGATTGTAGGTGCAGCGGCAGGTACATCTAATATAGTTGGCGAAAAATGGAGTGATGAAGGATATCCGTCCTTGTTATTGTCTGGAAAATTTAAAAAATCAAGAGATGAATCTTTTATCATTCAAAACGGAATAGTCGTTATGACAAAAGAGAGTGATCCAGATCGTACAATACAATCTTCTTATGCTCGTATTGTTTTTAAAGAAAAACAAGAAATTGATGCGAAATTCAATGAGTTCCGTAACATAGTGAACCAAGTCAATCAAGATGCAGGTCAATATAAAACGAATACCCCAATTCCAAATATGAGTTTTGGCATCGGAAAAGAGATAAACAATCCTAATATTTATGTTTCATCAGAATTGACAGGGAAAATAAATTTAGAAATAAGAGATGTATTTTTACCCAATGCTAAGGACAAAGATTTTATTGTTATGTACTCGGATGCAAGAGAGGTTACATTTAAAAATGGGTCTATTTTATATGACACGAATAATATAGGAAGGGCTACAGAGATAATTCCTACATCACAACCCTATTCTCCAGATTCACCGTTTACTGAGCTATATGGGAAAGTGATTTGGGTATTTCCTAATGCGAAAAAAATCACAGCAGAGGGGTATGGTGTTGTTGGAAGTGTATTTGCTCCAAATGCTGTATTAGAAACAAAAGGCGGTTCAATTAATGGACAAGCATTTGTCGGTGCAGTGCAACAAACTGGTGGATTCGAATTTCACAATTTCAAATTTAACTGGAAACATTGGAACAAGCCTAGTACAGGAAAAATAAAAATAAAAAAAGTAGATAGTAATAATGATGATAAAAAATTAGTGGGAGCAAAGTTTCATATAGAAGATTCAAACGGAAAAGTAGTTGGAGAGTTAATGACAGATGAAAAAGGAGAAGCGATATCTAAAGATTTACCAATAGGAAACTATAGCCTAGTGGAAATAGAAGCGCCTAAAGGTTATGAATTATTGAAAGATAAAGTAGTTGTAAAAGTAGAAAAAGATAAAGTAATAGAAATGAAAATAGGAAATAAGAAATTGCCAGATCCGGGTGGGAAAATTGAAATTGAGAAAGTTGATGACAAGGATATCAATTTAAAACTAAAAGGTGCTGTATTTCAAGTGTTAAATAAAGAAGGGAAAGAAGTTGCTAGATTAACAACAGATGAAAAAGGAAAGGTGATTTCCAGGCAATTAGTACTAGGAAAATATACGATTAAAGAAATAAAAGCACCAAACGGATATATGTTACTTAGAGATCCAATAGAGGTAGAAATTACAGAGGCGGTAAGGACACAAAAAATAACAGTAAAAAATGCGAAGAATAATTGGATGATTCCTAATACTGGTGGCAGCGGTACAACAATTTTTTATGTGGTTGGTATTTTGGTAATGTTTGGTGTGTTATATTTCTCTAAGAAAAATCATGTGTAAATAGTTATGAAAACAGTATATATAATGAACTGTTTTCATAAAATTAGACAGATTTTGCATTAGACAATTTTAATGGCATGAATTCGGTATTGTACCGGGCTCATGCTACTGAATTTCCCCTTAATTCGTTTGTTGTGATAATAATCATTATATTTTTATGACGTTTAACAATTCATTTTTCCGCTAAAGTACCACATAACGGAATAATAGAAAAGTTACATTCGACTGAATGGTTTTATTTAATAAATCCAATTTGCTTCTTAGTTCATTCAGAAACAACTTTAAACTTTTCTTTCATATTAGAGGAGGGATATATGTTTCTTAATTTGTTGAAGCAAGAAAGGTTATAGTAAACATAGAATATATTAATAAACCAAAATGTTTACGGGGTGAAAATGATGGTAATAAAACAAGATGAACTTAAAGTAGTAGTTGGAGCTGGAGTGTTTAATAATAACCCAGGTTGGATTCAAACGCAAGAAGATGAACTTAATTTACTAGACAATACCACTTGGGAAGAAAGATTTGAATACAATTCCATTTCAGCTATTTTAGCTGAGCATGTATGG
Organism: Bacillus cereus group sp. N31; assembly: GCF_016483245.1. Taxonomy (NCBI): domain Bacteria; kingdom Bacillati; phylum Bacillota; class Bacilli; order Caryophanales; family Bacillaceae; genus Bacillus; species Bacillus cereus group sp. N31. The sequence continues at coordinate 73,110 of NZ_JAEHCH010000016.1, forward strand.
GAACATCTTACGTTTGAAGAAGGTGTAAAAGCAGCTGAAATTTGTTATGAATTTTTAAAGCCATCAGGTCATATTCGATGCGGCGTCCCTGATGCATTTTTTCCGGATGTAACATACCAAAATATAGTTCAAATAGGCGGACCTGGGCCGAAAGATCATCCTGCTGCAAGTCATAAAATAGTTCATAATTACAAAACAATAACGAAAATGTTTGAAACGGCTGGATTTGAGGTAGTTCTACTTGAGTATTGTGATGAAAATGGTCAATTTTATTACAACGACTGGGATGCGAATGACGGGGTTATTTTCCGTTCGAAAAGGTATGATTCTAGGAATCGAGGCGATAAACTTGGTTTTCCATCGTTAATTGTTGACGCAATTAAAAGATAAGTCATTCAAATCAAGTAGGTATTAGTTCATGAGTCGCAAATGCGGCTTTTTTATTTGTGCTGAAATTATAATAAATCAATCAATTTTCAAAATGTCATCTACACATTAAATTAATATTTAGTTTCCATATAGATTTCTTTTATGCATAAATTCGTGTAAAATAAGAACATACATTCTACACGAGAGTGAGGGGAATAAATATGTTAGCTGAGATAGAGAAACAATCTATTGGGTATATTGTAAAATTTCAACGCCAATTTCCTTATACGATAGAGGAAGTTTGGTCTGTGTTAACTGAAAACAGTAAGCTTAAAAAATGGATGTCTAATTTGCAGATTGAAAACCTTAAAACAGGTGGAATGATAAAGTTCGATATGATGGACGGTTCATTTTTAAATATTGATATTTTAGAGTGTCAACTAAATGCAGTACTTGAATTCAAATGGGATAAAGATCGTGTCCGATTTGAAATACATAAAGCAGGAAATGGATCCCTATTACTTCTTAAAGAATTCATTCATGAATTAACAGATCATACACCGAAAGATATTGCTGGTTGGCATATTTGTTTAGAACTTTTTTCTTCCGTGTTAGAAGGAAAAGAGAAAGAATTTCCAAAAGATGAGTGGCAACAATGGTTTGAAAAATACAAGATCAATATTCATGAACTGAAAGGATAATTGCATAATAGGTAATATTAATTATGTAATTATCCTATTATAAAAATGTTTTTTAAGAAAATAAGAATAGAGGTTAATATGAAAGTAAATCAATTAATTGCAAATAACATAAATAAATTAGATACTATCATTCCGTTTAATAAATCACTTGGTATTGCTGGTATATCTGGATCTGGAAAAACAACTCTTTGTCAAACAATTGGTGAAGAATCCAAGAAGCGTCTAGTTTCCTTATTGCCAAAGGCTGAATATCAATATTTATTTCCTAATATAATGGAGACTAATTTTAGTGCTATTAAGATGGAAGAAATGCCTTTAGTCCTTTTTCTAGGGAAATCATCGATTTCTTCCAATCCGCGCTCGACAATTGGTACTCATACAGGTGTTTTTAAAGAGATTCGTGAAAAACTTGCTGAAGAATTTAATCTATCTCCTGAGGTTTTTTCATTTAATAATCCGCTAGGTTGGTGTGCTGCTTGTAAAGGGCGTGGTACTACTAAAAATATTGAGTGTAAAAAATGTAAAGGAAAACGTTTTAGTGAAGAAGTTGAACAACATACTATTGAGTTATTTGCTAGACCACATACAATTTCGGATATTAACGATTTAAGTGTTGAATCTATTCTTTCATTAGCAGAAGAATTAAATATTAGTGAAGCAAAACAACATATTTTACAAAATATTATTAATATGAACATCGGCTATTTAACATTAAATCGAATTATGGGTACGTTGTCAGGTGGAGAATTAACACGACTTTACTTAGCTGAATTCATGGCAGTAAGTGAAAATGCAGTAATTATTATTGATGAGATTTCTGTGGGGCTTGATCACGTAACATTATTACAAATATTAGAAGAGATCAAAAAATTAGGGTGCAAAAATCAAATTTGGCTCATTGATCATTCAGATACAGTACTGGATACAACTGATGAGCAATTATTCTTTGGACCTGGTAGTGGAAAATATGGCGGGAAAATTGTGAAAGAATCACCAAGGCCAAAGCCATTACTATCAGAACGAAATTACGAAGTGCCAACAGAATATTATACATTCCATGAATTATATTGTCGAAATATCCAAATGACTAAGTTTCAGATTTCTAAAAATAGACTTGTAACTGTTACTGGGGAATCAGGATGTGGAAAATCTACACTTGTTAATGAATGTATCGCTAAAGATTTTCAAAAGCGATATCCAAAAGACAAACTTGTTATGGTAGGACAAGATCGCAATCAGTCAATTACAAGTCGATCAACTGTTGCTACTTTCCTTGATATTAAAAAGAAACTGACAAAGTATAGTGAAGAAATTGATGATATTTTTGAACGTTCAATTGAGGATATTATTGATGACCTTCCAAATGAAGATATCGCATATAAGCGCTTGAGTTTACTAATCAAATTAGGACTCGGCTATTTAACATTAGAAAGAAAAACACAAACATTATCAACAGGTGAGTTTCAATGTGTTCATTTAGTGTCGGAGTTATTTGCCAACACAAGAAACCTACATACTTTATTTATTTTTGATGAGCCTTCAAAAGGTTTATCACAAAATATTTTAAATCAATTTATAGATAGTGTCAGAGGGATTTTACAAGATGAATCAGTCTCAATCATAATGATTGAACATAATAGTTACATGCTAGAAAGTTCGGATTATATTGTTGATTTTGGGAAAAGACAGCTTGAATCTGTAGAACATCTTGATGTTATTAGTCATAATGATTATTATCGTCAAAAGAGTAGTGTGAAAAAGGCTGCACAAATACATATTTCTTCAACGCTAAAGCGTAAAGAAGGAATTCACTATGTAAAAGAAAATCATATTAACTATTTTAAAAATGCTGAAAACGTTTATAAGGGTGGTATTTTAAAAAGTTTATCATCAATGGCCCGATTAATTTATGGCGAATATGAATCTGATACAATTGCACCAATAATTGCTATTGATCTTGAAAGACATTTGTATAGTCAATATAGTTTCTTATATGAGATTGGTGGATTAATTAATCAAATTATAGCTTCCCATCCAACCAATAAAGATACGAGAAGTTTTGATTTTTATTCACAGGATAATCACTGTCCGTCTTGTTCAGGTCGCCTTAAGATTGAAATCTTTAATAAAGACATTACAATACAAGATAAAAATGTTCCATTTTGGGATGGTTTATTCGATCCGGAAATCATGAAAGTATTGAAATTTTATCAATATGAAAAAATAGAATTTTTATTTGAAGAAATTAAAAATGAACTCGGTCATGATTTATCAAAGAGCTATAATGATATGTCAGAAGAGGAAAAACATACATTTTGGTACGGGTATTTTGAAAAATCATTTTATGATAAGAAAGGTAAGACACGTAGAACATGGGTAGGATTTAATACGATCATTGGTGGATATATTGTGATTTCTAAAGCAGCTATTAAAGAACAAATTAAGGAATCTAAAGAAATCATGACATGTCCAATTTGTGAGGGGACGGTTTTAAATCATCATAAATCGCTTAAGTTTGGAAACTCAGATATTCGTGAAATAATTAATCAGCCTATGGATGAAGTGTTGAACACAGTTGGTAATTTACCGGCACTCGTTAAATTGAAGTCTATAATAGGTGGAGATATGAGATTGACGGAAGATGTTTCTTTATTGCCAAGAAAAGTACAAGTTGCACTGAAAATGTTCGAATTAGAACAAGCAAGTTTTTCAAATTATGAAATAGTGTTACAAAATGTTTTACCATTCTGGGACGAAATTAAAGGGAATATAGAATCCATTAGCGCCAATAATCAAGTAACTATTTGTGATTTTTCTAATGTTTATGAAACAAGAGAAACCATTATAGATCAGTATTTCACAAATGGAAAATATAAAAAACTAACATATGTTTACGAAGCATTTGGTTACAAAAAATTAGTTACACAAATTAATAAAATTAAAAAAAGCAACCCATGTCCATTCTGTAACGGAAAGAAAGTTATAACTGAAGATAACCTACATGATGGCGTGTTTAAATTAACAATTTCATGTGTCACTTGTAATGCAAGTGGTATTAATGCTGAAGGGCTTAAAGAAATTGTTGATGGCATAGATGTGCAAACATGGTTAACTGGAACAGTTAGTGATGTTGTGGATGAAAGTTTATTAACGGAGGCCGTTGCAGAAATACCGATTTTTAATCGTATTCGTGAGTTGGATAAACGAGATATGATGGCTGTTTATGAATATTTGGAGCTTAATAAGTAAAATTTTATTAGTTTATGTGTTATTAAAACCACTAAATCAATTAATATTAAGCGTGTATTCTTAATGGTGAATGTAATAGCACAGTATGATTATTACGAAATAACGAAAGAAGATCCAACTTCTTAATGTCAAAATTAAGAAGTTGGATTTTTTAGTATTTTTATGTCCCACATACAATATTTCTCACTACGGAAAGAAGTATAAGTATAAGTATAAGTGGAAGGGAGAATCAAAACTAAAAGGGATAAAAGGTTGATATATTATGTAATAATTATATTATAAAAGTGAAAATTAGAGATAAATATAGGTCATGAGTGTTAATTGGTGTTTATAAACCTTTTGTTTTATTATCTGATTTTTTAAATTTAACAGAACAAGTTTAATTAAAGGGCATTTAGAAATGTGTGTATTATCGATTTTATCGAGAAAGAAAAGTTATGGATATGAAATTATGAAAGAGCTTGAAGTACACAATTTAAAATTGAAAGGAGTAGGAAGTATTTATCCCATTTTAACTAAGTTGAAAAATCAAGAATGGGTTAATACATATCAAGAAGTAACAGCCAGTGGCAAAGTTAGAATTTATTATGAAATTAATGACAGCGGGAAAATACGACTTGAGAAGAAAATTAATGAGTGGCTAAATTTGCAATCTGATATTCAAACATTATTAAAAAGCGGTTTGAAAGGAGACCTTTTGAAATGAGGAATGAACTAAAAGGTAAAGAACAGCAATTTTTAACTGACGTACTTAAAGAATTAAAGCAATACGATATAAGTATAGAAGAAAGGGAAAATATTAAACGACAATTATTAGAACATTTTCAGGAATGTCATGAAGATGGTGAGGATAGTCTAAACGATCTAGGAACTCCTCAATTATTTGTTCAAGATTTTTTGGAAATAAATGAAATTGATATACGAGTAAAAATGAAACAATTTCAAAATGAAAATGGAAAATCAAATTCACTACTATTAAGTGGCATATTCATTGCATTTATTACTTACCTCATCTCACAAACTACACTTTCAATATTTTTAACTGAATCATATAATTCAACTCATAGTAAAAATTCATTTAATTATAATCTTTTATATCGTATAGCAGAGAATCAGTGGTGGAACTATGTATTAATAATGATTAGTTTTACACTCTCTGTATTAGTATTTATTAGCCTAGTAATTTATAAAAAAAGAAAGCTATCTAAAGTATAATGAAGAAAATTATCTATAAAGTATTTCAAATTTGTATTCTTTGTAATGTATTAATATTATGTATCGTACATCCAAAAGTTTATGCTGAGCAAAATATTAAAGTTACTTTAGATAAGTACATTGAAAAATTTATAAAGGAGCAGAACATTCCAGGAGCTTCTGTTGCAATTGTACATCATAAAGATGTATTCTTCGCAAAATCGTGGGGAATTACTGGAGAGTCTGAAAAAAAGGTAACTAGTAAAACACCGTTTGCAATCGGTTCAATAAGTAAATCTTTAACAGCTTTAGCTATAGTAAAGTTAATAGAAGATAAAAAGATAAAATTAGAGGATTCAGTTCAACAACATCTCCCTTGGTTTAAACTAAAAGATCCTCAATTAACCTCGAATATAACAATTCAACATCTACTAACTCATACGAGTGGAATAAATACATATGAAGGTTTAGCGCTATCAGATAAGCAATTAAAAAGTTCTACATCATTAAAAGAAAATGTAATGAAACTTTCAAATGTAAAATTAACTGCTCCACCAGGGGAAATATATCAATATAGTAATGCGAATTATATTGTTTTAGGTGCACTTATTGAGGAAGTAACAAATGAAACATATTCTTCATATATGGAAAAGCATGTTTTTCAGCCATTTGAAATGAATGGTGCGGCAGCAAATAAAGATAGTGCATATGAAAAAGGATATTTAACAGGCTATCAATCTTGGTTTGGTATACCAAGAAAAAGCGTAGTGTCCTATGATAATGCTGGGACACCGTATGGTTATATTACCGCGAATTTGGAAGACATGATTCAATATATTATGTTTTTAACTCGCAAAGAGCACACTCAATTTTTAAAGAGAGAAAATATTGACCTTTATTTATCACCACTTTATAAAATAAATCCAGAAAAAAGTTATGGGTTTGGATTAAGAACAACGAATTTAAATGACAACGAAACGATGATTTGGCATTCAGGATCTACCCCTGATGCTCATGCAGAAATGTTTACTTTCAATAATAGCGGCTGGGGTGGTGTGATTTTAACGAATAAAAATCATGTATTAGAAGAGGCGGCACTAGTGGTGTTGAAAAAGGGGATTATTAGTATTTTGAATGGTGAAGAACCTAATGAAGTCCCTAAAAATATCCCAATCACACAAATTGTAATGTCGTTAATTATACTCATACTTTTCATTACATCGATTATGTTAATTAAAAAATATAAACATAAGAAAAATCGTAAAAAATCCAATTGGTTTTTCGTAGGGAGTCTATTTCTAATATTATCAATTATTTTAATCCCACTTCTTACTTATAGTACAAATTCACCGTGGCATACGATTGAAGTATTTTCAGCAGATGTAGCTTTACTAACTAGAATTATAATAACCTTATTTGCTGTAAACGGACTAATATCAATCTTAATTGCCTTAAGAAGGCAGAAAGAAGGTAATTAATTAAAGAATTATAATTCAAGTTGTTATAAACAGTTGACTCTCACACGATGTCATTGTTTAAAATAAAGTTGGGCTTCGAAGTAGACAGAATTTTTAGGAGGAAACCATGTTTAAAATTGGAGATTTTTCAAAATTATCTTCCATTAGTATACGTATGTTGAGACACTACGATAAAGTGGAGCTATTACAGCCAGTAAAAGTCGATGAGCAAAGTGGTTATCGATATTATTCAGCGGCTCAACTAAAGAAAGTAAATCAAATTCAAACGTTAAAAGACATGGGGTTTAATATCGCTACCATTAAAGAAATAATAGAATGCGATAATATAGATAGTATAAAGGAGCAATTTCTAAATCGTAGTACTCAAATTAAAGAAGACATGAATAACCTCCAAAAACAATTACGTCTCCTCGAAAACTCAATGAAAACGATGAGAGAGGATGTTGTTGAGGTGAACTATCATGTTTCAATAAAAGAAATTCCAGAAAGAAATGTAGCTACTGTTAGAAAGGTTATTCCATCGTATAATTGTGAAGGCGATTTATGGAGTATATTAATGCAAGAAATTCATATGAAAAATATTAGTATAGCTCACCCGAGTTATAGTATCGCTGTCTTCCATGATCAAGAATACAAAGAAAATGATGTGGATATAGAAATACAGATAAATATCTTAGGAAAGCATGAAAATACAAAAGATGTTCATTTTCAAAAAATAGAGCCAATCAAAGTAGCTTCTATAACAGTAAGCGGAAGTTATGAACAAATGACAAACGTAAATGAAGCAGCCGCAAAATGGATTGAGACGGAAGGTTACGAATTAGCAGGCCCGATGTTTAATATTTATCATGTGAGCCCAGCGATGGAACCGGATCCTAATAAGTGGGTTACAGAGGTTTGTTATCCAATCAACAAATAAGCAAAAAAAGGCATATTTTATGCCTTTTTTATTTTATTGTACTCCAAAGTGTTTAGAAAAATGGTGTGTCTGTTGAATTCATTCACTATAAGTTTGAATGTGAGAATAAATGAGGTACTTAAAAATATTTTTCATCTAATTGAAATTGTGTTTTAAGTAAAGCCCTTAAGATAATATACAGGTGAATAAAATTAATTTAATGATATGTGTATCCTCCATCAGGAAATAATACACTACCCGTAGTAAACCCATTTTGCATTAAATACAAGACAGTATGTGCAATTTCATCATAATTCCCAGGTCTTTGTACAAGAGAAAGAGACTTATAATCTTCATAAGCAGCTAGTCTTTTTTCATTTTTTTCATTCTCTCTCTGTATCGTTCCAGGAGAAACAACATTAACTCTAATCGGAGCTAATTCAACAGCTAAAGCTTTTCCTAAACTTTCAATAGCACCATTACAAGCTCCATAAGCAGGTGCGCCTTTAAGTGGTCTTTGACTAAATGCACCAGACATTAACACGATAGATCCAGAGTTTGAAAGAAAAGGAATGGCATATTTTACGGCATAATATTGAGGCCAAAACTTTCCGATAAAGCTACTTTCAGCAACTTCCTCCGTAGCGGTTAGTGGTCCAAGTGTATAAGAAGCCCCCGGTGTGAATAAATGATCAAATTTCCCGACATCTTTGAAAAAATTTTGTAATTGCTCTTTATTTTGATTATCCAATACATAAGTTTGAAGGTGATTGTTATTTATTAATTCTTGAGCAGCCTCTAGCTTTTCTTCCGAGCGTCCGGCAATAATGACGTGTGTGCCTTGTTCAATTGCTTGTTTTGCTGTTGCTAATCCAATACCAGAACTTCCACCAATAATAACGATTTGTTTATCTTTTAATGTAGTAAAAGACATGATTAAGCCTCTCCCTTAATATAAAATTAAAAAGAAATGTGTGTTGCTTTTATTATTCGTTAAAAAATGGTTTTTGAAAAGTACGCACTTTACTTGTACTTAGTCGCAACTTTCGTACTAATGAATTAGTGAACGGAGAAATAACATGAAAGATTATTTATTATGATCTATGATGGGATTGGGGAGGAGAGGTGAGAAGATGGATTTACAAGAACCTAAATTAAAAGGGGTAATAGCGACATTACAAATAATCGGTGGGAAATGGAAGCCATTGATTTTATTTATTTTGCTAACAGATGGAACGAAACGGTTTGGTGAATTAAAGAGATTAATACCCGATATATCTCAAGGAACATTAGCGAAGCAGCTTCGTGAATTAGAGCAAGATCAACTAATAAAACGTGAAATGTATCAAGAAATACCACCTAAAGTGGAATATAGTTTATCTGAGCATGGAAAAACGGTAAGCACGGTGTTGGATAGTATGTGTGGTTGGGGTAGAGGACATTTAGAATTCACCGATAAAAATAGACTATAAAATTATTATGTAAACTAAATGATTTTGCGGAAAGGTATTTTTTGATAATTTATATTTTATTATATATAATTAAAACATGTTATTATACATAGAATCTTCGAATTGAGATGGGGTAGATGAAATCCTATATTATTCGAAGTAACTAGTTGTTCGGGGCTGAAAAAATGCATACTAGATATAAAAGAAGCTTTACGAGAATATAAACTATGAGTCTATATCGAGGATCGTCAGTATTAAACATTTCATGCATTTTACAAAGGGGAAATAATAAAATGAACGAATTAGAATACAAAAACTTTTATGATAAAGTAGGAAGATTAAATGGGTGGGATTTCAGTAAGCTGAAATGTGAAACGGTAGGAGACACTTGGGACTTTTATGGCGAAGTGAAAGAAAGATGCAAACCATCAGACATGCTACTTGATATAGGTACAGGTGGAGGAGAGAATGTACTTAACATAGCATCTTCAGCAAAATTGTTAATTGGAATAGATAATTCTAATGGCATGATTGAAACAGCACATTCCAACTTGAAAAAAATAGGTGTACAAAATGTTGAGTTTCTCTAAATGGGTTCTGAAGCTTTAACGTTTCCGCATGCTTATTTTGATATTGCTTCTAGTTGTCATGCACCGTTTCTAGCATCTGAGTTAGCAAAAGTAATGAAAAAAGGTGCTTTTTTCTTAACACAACAAGTTTGTGAACATGATAAATTAAACCTTAAAGAAGCATTTGGCAGAGGACAATGCTTAGGTGAAAGAGATGGCACTTTAAAAGAAAAGTATATGAGTGAACTTATTAATGCAGGACTTGAACTCGTGCAAGTACGTGAATATGATGTTACCGATTATTACAGTACACCTGAAGATCTCATTTTTTTATTAAAACATACGCCTATTATTCCTAATTTTGGAGAAGAGGAAGAGGATTTTACTATTTTACAAAAGTTCATCGACGCGAATAGTTCTGAAAAGGGGATTCGTACGAATTCAAAGAGGTTTATGATTATTGCTGTTAAATTATAATATACATTAGCGTAAAGGCAGATTTTATTTTAAAGAAAATTTGCTTTTTTGTATGGAAAAAAGCAGGGTAAACTTAAAAAAAATAGAAATAATCATAATGTAAATTTGAAAATTAAAATATGGAGGATAACTGTTTTGAAACGTTACTATATTAACAATGAAAAATTAATCGTACATATTACTGAGTGGGGAGAAAATGATAAACCCGTTATTTTTTGTTTACATGGATTAGGTAGTACAAGTTTAAGTTTTATAGAAATCGCAGAAAAACTAAAGGAAGAGTATAGACTTATATCCATTGATGCACCTGGGCATGGTAAAACACCGCCCTTTGAAAGAACAGAAGATTACGAGATGCAAAACTTAGCAAATTGGTTAAATGAAATAATGAATGAACTGAAAATTGAAAATTTTTATTTTCTATCACATTCGTGGGGAAGTTTTGTAGCGCTATTTTATTTGTTACATAATCCAGAAAAGGTATTAGGGAGTATTCTCATTGATGGAGGGTACCAAACGAAAAGGCTTCAAGAAGAAACGTTGGAAGAAGAAATTGCTTATTATGAAAAGGACTTTGAAGAGTATGTATTTAATAGTTGGGATGATTTCTTTAAAAGTGAAAAAGAAGCGTATACAAGATGGTCTCCATTATTAGAACTTGCAGTTAAGGATCTTGGTATAGAAATAGATAATAAAGTATGTTGGCATGCGAGGGGTACAACAGCTGGTAATATCGTAAAGGGTATGCACAAGGATGAAACAATGGATATATATGAGGAGTTACCATCTAATATAATATTACTTCGTGCTACAGTACCAGAAATTTGGGATGAGTATAGAGGGAAGACAGCGAGTATTTTTAGTGAGAGAACAAAAGCGACAGTAAAACTAATCCCGAATTCTACCCATCTGTTACATTGGGATTATCCGGAGGTTATAGTAGAAGAAATAAGAAAACATTGGTAAAGTCCAATATAATTTAAAAAGGTTGATTCTTGTAATATATTAGAATCAACCTTTTTGAAGTGGATGTAATAAAACGTATTGAGTAAGTTGTTTGCTTAAAGTGTTATTTTTTTGCCGGTGTATTTCCCATCGCGATAGAAATTCTATTCCAACTATTAATTTGATTAATAATCAAGACAAGGTCAATATATTGTTTTTCATCATAATGTTCACATACTCGTTTGTATAGGGAATCAGGAACTCTTTTAGTAGGAATAAGTGTAATATGCTCAGCTAATTCAATTGCGACTTTTTCCTCCGCTGTATAAAAAGTACATTCACCCCAAGTACTTAAGCAATAAATTCTTTGTTCAGTCTCTCCCATTTTTCGTGCATCAGATGTATGTAAATCTATGCAGTAAGCACAGCCATTGATTTGAGAAACTCTAATTTTAATAAGTTCTCTAGTCGTTCGATTAATCGTGGATTGTTTTGTGTACTTTTCCATGTCCATCATAATTTTCATAGCATCAGGTGCAGCATCATAGTAAGAAATTCTTTGCGTCACAACACAACACTCCTTTTAGCTTAAAATATTATTCATTATATCTTGAAGTGGTCGTTCATACTAATTATTTGTACTAAAACGCAAACTGCTTAAAGCTTAGATTGTATTAGCTGAAAATGTTAACGCAACAGTTCTAATACAAAAGTAGTAGTTTGTTAATTAAAGTTTCAATCTCCAGATGGATTTTTCCTGTTAGTTTTTGAAATACAATACTAATAGAAATAATGAATTTGGAGGTTTATTATAATGATTACACACATTTCAGATATTAAACTACAAACTGTTTCTATAGAAGGAGTAAAACAAGTATACAGAGATATATTATCTTTTCCGATAAAAAAAGAAACAGCATCATTTATTCAATTTGAAGTAACGCCATACACAACAATTAGTTTTCAGGAAGTGTATGAACCAATTGCACCTGCGCATTTCGCTTTTGAGATTCCATATTCAAAATTTCAAGAAACAGCAAACTGGCTTGAAGGATCTGGTTTACTCATTGTGAAATGGAAAGATGGTCATACAATTGACAAGGAGAGCGGTCGATTCAATTTATACTTTAAAGACGGTGATGGAAATCTTCTTGAAATTATCGCACATAGTTATATTAATGAAGAGGTATTAGTTTCACATTCACCGTTAAACGTTTTATACGTAAGGGAAATTGGTCTTCCTGTTAAAAGTGTACCTGTATTTACGGAGTGGTTGAAATCAAATCTAAATATGAAAACGATGGAAGATGGGGACATTTTCAACTTTGTTATAGGTGGTACTGCATACATTGTTGCAACTTGGTGGCAGCGAGCTTGGATTCCAATTGCTATGAAAGCTTTACCACCAAAAGTACACGTTTCTTTCGGAACACCAGATCAAGCATTTTTACAACGAATACAAAATAATTTGAAGAAAAATAGTGTTCCATATGAATGTAAACATAATGAAGTATTATTTATTGAGCAGGGATATACGTTTACTGTCTTGTATACACCAGAGTTCCGTTCTGATATTGCTAGTAAATTAAACTTACCACTTTCTATTTAGTTATAGAGAGCGGTAAGTTTATATTGTTTTAAAGAATATAAAATCTAGTTATTATGTTGATGTAACATTTGAGCTATTCCTTGACCAAATGGCCAGTTCTCAATTGATGTCTTATGTAAAGTAATGAAAACATCAGCACTAGAGATGTGTAATATAGTAGCTGTGGTAGTTGCTATAGCATTATACAAATCCTTTTTTTGATTCATTGTTCTTCCTGGTCTACACGTAATTGAAACATAAATCATATTATTAGATCGTTTTGTTGAACCCTCTAATAGATAAGAAGGATCATAAAACAGCTGATGAGATGGATAAGGTAAAAACATTTGGAAATAATCGTTTTCGGGGATATTAAAATGTTCCATTAATGAATGATGGATTTTGATACTTACATTTTTTAATAACTTATTATCGGATAATTCTTCAGGATGATAAACAGTAACAAATGGCATATTAGAGCACTTCCTTTCTTTTGAATTCATTTTACTTCCAATCATTTCATTTGTATAATTGAAAATATATTAACTTATTATCAATAAAATCGATAAAGATGGTGTGTCAAATGGAAATAAAAGAATTAATTACATTTAAAAAAATTATTGAAGAAGGAACGTTTTCACAAGCTGCTAAACAATTAAACTATGCCCAATCAACTGTAACAACACATATAAAAAAGCTAGAGAATGAAATAGGTTTTCTATTATTTGAAAGAGGATGGGATGCGAGATTAACAGAAGAGGGAAAACTCTTTGCAGAGGAAGTAGAAAACTTATTAACACATTGGGAGTATTCCAAATCTCAAGCACAACGTATTAGTAATGAAGAGAGAGGGAGTTTAAGAATTGGTCTATTAGAATCTTTTGCTAAAAGGTTAATTCCAATAATATTAAAGTTTTTAAACGATGAAAAACCATATATACATTGTGATTTTGTAGTGGGAAATACTGCACTTTTAGCAGAGATGATTAAACAAAATAAGGTCGATTTTGCGGTGTGTGGACATAATAATAGTTCGAATATAAAATTCACTCCAATAAGTGATGAACAAATTGAATTTATAGTAAACCATCCGAATCATCCTTTACTACAAAAAGATTTTGTTGAAGTATTTGATATTATAGATTACCCCATAATTGTAGGTGAAAATAGTTGTTTTTCATATCAATCTGTAAGTTCTTTATTAGCGGAAAATAATTTGTCTTTTAAGAGAGTATACAATTGTAGTGCTTTGAACCTTATTCCACAAATGCTCTTTGAGAATGCTATAGGAATTATACCCAAAGGTACAATTTTGAATGAAGAAGTACTATCTTTTAAGATTAAGGGTTTTAATTCTAACATTCCGATTGGTATTTTAATATCTACTAAAAATAACAATTATTTAAGTCAAACGAAACAAAAAATTATGAACATCATTAAAGTAGCCCTATAATTGTGCTGAAAATAATTATAGGGCTGTTTTCAATACGTATTTTTCTTTTGGCATTTCAGAGATTTTTGTAATGATAGAATTTATATGAGTAGAAGGATTTCCTAACATTGCAGTGAATTTAAAATAAGGGTGTAGAATACTATATGCTTTAAGGAGGGGAAAACTTGAACTTAGGTGAGCTAATAGCTAAAGGAAATACAGCAGAAATTTATCTGTATGATAATAAGATTGTGAAACTGTTTAAAGAATATCTTCCAGATACAGAGCAGAGTCTATGCTTGAAGTGAAAAAACAAAAATATGCTTATTCATGTGGGCTACCAGTTCCAAACGTATTTGAAGTGACAAAGATACACGATAGACAGGCAATTATTATGGAATATGTAAAAGGGGAAAGTATGGGTGATCTACTGCTTAATAATGTAAAGGAAGCAGAGCATTACATAAATATTTGTGTTAATGAACAAAAAAAGATTCATGCTATATGTGTGAATACCGATGATATGGAATCAATGAGAGAAAAGTTAGAACGACAAATTAAATCTGTACATAAATTGGATGAAAAACAAAAGGAAAATATATTAAATAAGTTAGATGCAATCAAATTTGAACATAGATTTTGTCATGGGGATCTCCATCCATTTAATCTAATTCTCAGTAATGGTAATGTGAAAATTATAGATCGGGTAGATGCTACTTCAGGTGATATTCGTGCAGATGTATTTCGTACATATTTATTGTACGCTCAAGCTTCAGTAGAATTAACTGAAATGTATTTACATATATATTGCAGAAATACGGGCTTATCAAGAGATGAGATCTTTCAATGGGCTCCTATTATTATTGCAGCTAGGCTAACTGAAAAGGTGTCAGCTAATAACAATGCATTACTAAATAAATTAATGATTCAGTATTGTAATTAAATGAGTAAAATTATTGGATTTTGCTTACAAAGAATATAGTAGTAAAAAAAAGGAGTCTGTTTTATGAAAACTGATGAATCGATTTTATTGAATACCGAATTTGAGAAATCCGCTCCTGCGCTACAACTTTCGAAATTACATAAGCGATTCGGTGAATTTATTGCAGTAAATCGTATTGATTTAACTATTCCAAGTGGTTCTTTTTATGGAGTTGTTGGACCTAACGGAGCAGGAAAAACTACATCTTTATCGATGGCTGTTGGTTTGTTACGACCGGATGGCGGAAACGTTAAAGTTTTTGGGATTGATGTTTGGAGTAATCCAAAACAAGCTAAAATGCTGATTGGAGTATTACCAGATGGATTGGCTTTACCAGAAAGACTTACTGGTCGCGAATTATTAACATATATGGGGTTGTTAAGAGGAATAGATGCCAAAGAAATTGCTCAACGGGCAGAAGAATTACTCGCAGTATTAGAGTTAAATAATACTGCGGGGACTCTAGTTATTAATTATTCTACTGGTATGCGTAAAAAACTTGGTCTTGCACTTGCACTCCTTCATGCGCCAAAATTACTTGTTCTCGATGAACCGTTTGAGGCGGTAGATCCCATTTCTGCAACTACTATTAAAAAGATTTTACAGAAATTTGTTAGTTCAGGTGGTTCTGTAGTATTTTCTAGTCACGTCATGGCATTAGTTGAACAACTTTGTGATCACGTTGCAATTATTTCGAAAGGGGGAGTACTTTCATCTGGAAAGATGGAAGATGTTTGTGGTGAAGAAAAACTAGAGGATATTTTCATTCGATTAGTAGGCAAACCCGCCGCTAAAGGAGGGGAATTGTCTTGGTTAATGTTTTAATTCAAATGAAGTTATCAATACTTAAACATTCAATGAATCGTGGCAGGGCAGTTCTATTTATTATGACAGGATTAGTCGGTTTGTTGCTAGCAATTGGAACTATTCTACTTTTTTCTTTTTATCCAACAGAACAAACTATATCAAAAAGCATTTTATATGTAACATTCGCTATTTGGACACTAGGGTGGATTATAGGCCCGATGCTTACTGGAGGAGACGGAATATTACGTCCTGAATATTTTGTGCTGCTTCCGCTCAATTCTTATAAACTAGCTAGGATGCTTCTCGGTGTAACTTTTATAGGAGTAGGCCCACTCGTTAGTTTTTTAGCTTTCATAGGATTATTAATCTATGCAGCTAGAATTAGTATATATGCAATTATAGTTGCGGTCCCTGCAATTATTTTACAGTTAGTTTTTGTAGTGTTGTTATCAAAAGTAATAGTTAGTATTATGAGTGAGGCGATGAAATCAAGAGTTGGTATGGAAATGGGAGCAATGTTCATTGGTTTCATCATTGCATTTCTAAATGTGGGCTGGTATGCACTTCCTGTAATCAATAGAATAATATTTAATGATACTGTGCTACTTTACATGATGCCATCTAGTTGGACGATACTTGCTGTTGAGTACGGAAGTCAATCTAATTGGTTATTAACTAGTGTTTTCTTGAGTGCAATAACAATATTATGTGGACTTCTTTTATTTATATGGACTACATTATTGACTAGAAGTACAGTGAGAGATTCTAAAAAAATCAAAAGTGAGATTACTAATAAGCATTATAGAAAATTTTTAAAAATCTTTTTTGAACCTAAAATAGGAGCGATCATAACTAAGGAGCTAAAAAGTTGGGGGAAGGATCCACAACGAGGGCGTTTCTTGCGGATGGGAATATGGATAGGTGTATTTTATGGGATTATAGTTACAATTGCGGATATACCATACTTAATGCCTTGGGCGGGAGTAATTATGATTGTATTTACAAGTATGTTTGCTTGTAATTTATATGGTTTCGATGGAAGTGCGTTATGGCTAACGTTGGTGACACCTGGCGCAGAAAGGATTGACGTGCGTGGCCGCCAATTAGCTTGGTTGATAGCTATTGGTCCTGTGGCAATTTTAACTACAATAATTTTCACTTTTTCTAGCGGACTTACTTTTATTTATCCATGGATATTTGCAGTAATCCCGGCTTTACTTGGTGGGGCAGTCGGCCTTATTGTCGTATTTTCAGTAGTTAACTTAATTCCAATTACTGATCCACATCGTCGTGGAAGAGGAACGATAATACCTGGTGACGATATGAACGCGAGTAAAATGTTTATAACTACGTGGCTCATGCTATTGATGGTGCTAGTAACAATAATACCCGCTTTACTAGTTGTATGGTTAGGGACATCACTACATATACAATTCTTACAATGGTTAGGTATACCGACTGGGGTTTGTACGGGACTGTTTTTAGCATGGCTGTTAGGGTGCATCGCTTACAAAAAACTTGAAAGAAATGGTCCTGAGTTGCTATTTGAAATGAAAAGTGGAATGAAAATAAATAGTGATAATCACAAAAATAAAGTTCGTAATAAAGCAATTGAATTACCCAAGAAAAAACTTGCCGTTGTTGTTCTTTTTGTATTTATAGGAATCTTTTTTTTAGTTCACCAAAGTATAGTACCAATAGTCTTTGAAATATTTGATGTGGATGAAAAAGTCCGTCTTTTCTTTCTTCCGCGCTACCTTCCCCATATTTCTCGTATTCCTGTAAGTATCATTTTCGCTGTACTAGGTATTACTTTTTTGTATAAAGCAATATTAATTAAGAAACAGCACGTAAAAGAATCACAACTAATAAAAGATGATATGTAAAACATTCTTAATCAATCGAGTTTTTAGCGGATGTTGTTCAACTATAGTTAAGTAGTTAAACAACATTCGCTTTACATATTTATTAAGGAATAATTTTTTTCAAGTTTTAGCCTATAAAGATTCATTATCCGTATTTGTTCCTCAGTTAATTCCTCTTTATCCCAATACATATGCATTAAACTGTATTCAAAAATCTCCTTTAATTTTATAAACAAAGGAAATTTGTCCATCATTTCTTTAGGTAGTTCATTTTCTTCTTGATACCCGTCAAGAATCGCTTTTGTAATAGAATTTTTATAGTCAACAATATTCCCATTTCCAGCAAATGAATATTCTATTGCGCTATAGATTGGAACGGCTAAATCAAATATATAAAAATGTTTTTCACAGTCTTGAAAATCAATCATTGTTAAGTTTGAATTATTTTCAACTAAAATATTTTCTAACCATAAATCTCCGTGAATTAAGCCGTAATTCGAAGGGGATTTTTGCAACTCCTTTATAGAAGTTAAAACGTTAGATGCAATTTCTCTTATAGTTGTTTCTTCTTTAGGGATATACTTAAGAAAATTATATTCTTCATTCTCATACCAATCGTTAATATATTTAACCGGTTTAGCCCTTTCAAAGCTTTTAGATATACGATGTAATTTTCCGATTTGTTGACCAAGCTTTTTAAATATAGTAGAATTCCATTCGCACCTGGGTAAATGTATACCAGGAGCAGCTTTATATAATACTGCAAAAATCTCCTTGTCTAATGTTAATTTTTCTACAAGATCCCCTTGTAAAGAAGGGAGTATTGGTGGAACACCTAAGCCGTTTTGATATAAAAAATTCGTATATGTAACTTCCTCTAACTGTTCTTCATATGTTTTATAGTTTGTAATTCTAATGAAGTATGTACCTTGTTCTGAGAGACATTCATACATCTCATTTGTTATTGGTTTAATGTTAATAAAATGTAACGAATATTGTTCATTTATAAACTGAAGTATGTCTTTTTCTAACTCGTTCATTGTAACGTCCTTTCCAAATTTAGATTTTAAAACGTGAAAACTAAAGAATCCTAATTTACAAAATTCGTGTTTAATTTTTCAACTCCTTTAAAATGAAATATCATGTAATCTGTTTGTTAATAATTAGTAAGGTGTTGCCAACATACTAGTTAACGGAAATTGAAAAATTAATAGAAGGATGACAAAATAAGATAGCTGAAAAAATATAAAATTAATACTTACATATAAAGTCTAAAGGTTTTAGAGGAAAGCTCATGTTATAAAACACAAGAAATATCAAAAGAAAAAAATGAATCCCTCTTATACTTTTCAATAAGGAGTGAACTAAATGAATGAACATATACAACAGATGATTGACTGGATTGAGGGCAATTTAAAAAAGGAATTTTCATTAGATGAATTATCCCGTTATATGGGGTATTCCCCTTATTACTGTTCTTTTAAATTTCACCAAGTAACAGGCATTAGTATTAGACGCTATATTCTTTTAAGAAGATTATATTTATCTACGGAGGATTTGACGAATGATAAAAAGATAATAGATATTGCATTAGATTACGATTATTCTTCGCAAGAGGCTTATAGTAGAGCTTTCAAAAGTGTTTTTGGAATGAATCCGAGAGAATACCAACTTAACAAAATGCCAATTCAATCATTTGTTAAACTTAATATAAATATAGAAGGAGTCGATAATATGGATATTTCTAGAAAAATAGAGGTTGAACAGTTACGAAATGAGAAGAGTGAGTTGTTTGCTAAAGATGTACTTAACATATTGAATGGTCAAATGATGTATGAAGAATTTAAAACCGAGAAGCTAATGGGGGAGTCTGATTATGCGCCATTTAACGAGGCAATGTGTATAAATGCAACTACTAGACAAGTTTTTGATGATGAGTTTATTAAAACAAGAGTAGAAGGACATAACAGTTCAGTAGAAAGTTATACAAAAAAGGTGATTAATCCATTAAAAAAACTTTTTACAAAAGAGTACAAATGTATTGTTTTATGGTTTGGTGAAGATATGTTCTGCCAAATGAACCTACTTACTATCCTTTCATACCTTGAACAGTCTTCTTATGAAGGGAAGGTATACTTAAATAGCTTCAGAGAAGATGAATTTAAAGTAAATCAAATTGAGCTTGAATTGGGACATTATTTTTTGATATACAATGAAGTATTAGTAAACCATAAGAAGACTTTCTATAAGGTACCACCTGTAATGTATCAGGCTATAGACTTATATTTAGAAATGCTAAAAGAAGATAATGCTGTAATGAAATTTATCTCTAAAAATAAAGATTTATCAACTCAAGAATTATTAACGAAGTTGTTTCATCTTTTTCCTGCAATCGGATATGGAGATTCTCAGTACATAGAACTGATTAATAAAATAAAGAAGAAAGCTACACCAAAAATATAGGTGCAGCTTTCTTCTTATATTTGTTCAATTAATTCTAATTCTTTTTCTACAAATAGCATTAGTTCTTTGATGGTTTCACCAGAAAAATCAAAACGAATCCCGGCTACTTCATACACTTCTTTTATAGATTTTGAGCTTCCTAGTGATAATGCCTTTTTATAATTTTCTAGTGCCTGTTTAGGATCTTCTTTATATTGTTTATACATTTGTAATGCACCTAGTTGTGCGATTGCATATTCGATGTAATAGAATGGAACTTCAAAAATATGAAGTACTGGTAACCAGCTCGTCGCTATCCAGTTTTCGTAACCATCAATTTGTATGACACTAGATCCATATGTTTTTTGAAGTTGTAAGTATTGCTCATTTCTTTCTTCAGAAGTATGATTTGGATTTTCATAAAGCCAGTGTTGAAACTGATCTACGATAAGCATAACAGGTAAATATGAAATAACATCTTTAAAGAAGTTAATTTTTGCTTGTTTTAAATCTTTTTTGTCTGTATAGAAGGTATCCCAATAATTAAGTGAGAATAATTCCATTGTCATACTAGCTAGTTCAGCTGTTTCAGCGGGAATTTCTATATACTGTCGTAATTCTAATGGTTTTATGAGTTCGTTATGAATGCTATGACCCATTTCATGTATGAAAGTGATAATATCATCTTGTGTATAGTTTAAGTTCATAAAAATAAAAGATAATTGTGAAGCTGGTAAGTACTCACAAAAACCACCAGCTGCTTTTCCTTTGCGGCTTATTAAATCAAGACAATCGTGTTTATGCATTCGGTTTAAAAGTGCTGAAAATTCAACATCAAGTTTATTGAAGGTATGAGTGCTTTTTTCAATTAAATCATTTTCATTTGCAATTGGTTTAAGTACTTTTTGATCTGGAGTTACAGCTGATACATCCCATAGATGAAGCGTATTCACTTGCAGTTTCTCTTTTTTCTCTAGCAATATTTTATCTTTAAGAGGCACAACATACTTACGTATGGATTCAGCAAATAAATTATAAACAGAATCAACCTGTTACCATTGATATAAAAACTAAGATTAGCGATGATGAAGTAGAGGCAAGAGAACTTGGACAGAAAATAAAAAAAGAAGTTGAAGGTGTACTTAATACAGAAGAAGTAAAGAAATGGATTGAAAATGATTCATATGCTATTGGGATTTACGATATAGACAATCGAAAAATTAACTAATTGAGGAATTAATGCTATATGAATGAGAAATCTGTGTAATTAAATATAGAATTGCTGAAGGGGGTGTAAAATGTATAAGTATTTACATGTTTTAAATGACATAGAAAATATGATTCAAAATGGAGAGGTAAAAGAAGGAAAAAAATTACCGTCTATAAGGTCACTCGTTACGCAATATGAATGTAATAAGGCAACAGTTATACGTGCACTTCATGAACTAGAAAAGCGTCATATTATTTATTCCGTGCCTCAAAGTGGATACTACGTTGTTAAAAAATCAGGGAATACCATAGAAAATAACGAGATAATTGATTTCGCTTCTTCAGCACCAGATCCAGATGTTTTCCCGTATTTAGATTTTCAACATTGTATTAATAAGGCTATTGATACTTATAAAAATGATTTGTTTGTATATGGAACACCGAAAGGGTTATCATCTTTAATACCGGTTATTCAAAAGCAACTGGCAAACTATCAAGTCTTTACAAAGGAAGAAAATATTTTTATAACATCTGGTGTTCAGCAGGCGCTTGCTATATTAACTTCCATACCATTTCCGAATGAAAATGAAACTGTATTAATTGAACAGCCAACATATCATCTATATATTGAATATCTAGAAATAAATAAAGTTCCTGTAATCGGTATTAAACGTACGAATGAAGGTATAGACTTGAATGAATTGGAGCGTATATTTCGAACGGGAAAAATAAAATTCTTTTATACGATACCGAGATATCATCATCCGCTTGGAACTTCTTATTCTAAAGATGAGAAAGAAAAAATCGTATTATTGGCTAAGAAATATAATGTATTTATAGTGGAAGATGATTATTTAGCAGATTTAGAAACTGATTCAAAAACAGATCCTTTATATAGCTTGGAGAATTGTAATCATGTGATATATTTGAAAAGTTATTCAAAGATTATTTTCCCAGGATTACGAGTTGGAGTCGCAGTTATTCCATCATCCATTGCAGATCCTTTTTATACATATAAAAAAATTTTAGATATTGATAGTCCAATGATATCTCAAGCTGCTTTAGAAATTTATATAAAGAGCGGTATGTTTGAACGTCATAAAAATAAAATTAAATCTTCCTATTATAATAGATCAATAAAATTAGCAGAAACATTAGAAAAAGTACAAAATGAAAATCCATCATTATTTACATATAATAGACAAAACACATCGGGAATACACACTTGTTTAGAAATACAGAAAAATATCGTTACAGCAACACTTATACAAAAATTAGATGACATTCAAATAATTATCGATACTATTGATAAGAATTATATGAGGAATTTTCCTAAAGGAAAATTGTTAAAGTTAAATGTTTCGAATGTAAAAGAAGATAAGATTGAAGAAGGTATTCGTAAAGTAATTGAGGAAATTAAACAATCAGGACAGTTGAATTTTCAGTTTAGAAAAGAATAATTTGAATTAGGAGGTTTGTTGTGAGACGCAAAGTAATTCTCTTGTTTGTATGTATCGCTATAATAATTGGAGCTATAGTTGTGACTAAATATTATAAAAAAGAGGATCAATGCATTGCGGTTGCTAAGTATTCAAGAGGTATTATCATAGATCAAAATAACGAACCTATATCTAATGTGAAAATTTATGAAGATTCTATTGAAAGTGAGGAACGTAGTATTTCAAATGCACAAGGTGAATTTGAGATGCCACATGGTGTTTGTGGTGAAATTGTGTTACAAGTGGTTACTCCAGATGGCGGAATTTATACGAGAAAATATGATAGTGAACATATACCAAAAGTAATAAAGATGGAGTATAAAAAGTAAGAAGAATCATTTTAAACCAATGCAAGGTGAGTATGTTAAATCAAAATTGATAATTTTTTAGAGCACTCAATAGCTAAGTGCTCTTTTTGTGTATGACATAAGTGCATTGTGTGGAAAAATATACCAATAAATGATATCCTTAAAATATAGCTTTTATTTTGAATAGGAGGGCGATGGAGTCTATGGCGGTACGTATAGTCGATGATTTACAGCAATTATCTTTGCTTCTTATGTTTTTAAGTACATTTATATTTTACAGATATTTAAAAAAGATTAAACGAGAGAGAAAATTGAGTGGTTTCGAATGGACAATGTATTTTGTCACTCAATTTGCGACATTAATTTGGGCAATTACTTATTTTATTAAACACTTAGCAGAATCGTAAATTCTAATCATTCAATCTAGCTTACTGTTATCTATTAGGTGTATAAATATAGTCTGTATCTAAATCGATGACAACATCGCTTATGACGTCTTCTTGTAATAATTTTGGAATTTTTTCGTATTGATATCGTACACAAAATAAGCTTAGAAGGTCCTCATTAGATATCTCTTCATTTTTTATATTTGAATACATTGTTATTAATTCGTTAATAGAACAGTTATGGCCGATAACATACTCATGTATTCTATATCCATCAAATTCAATTATCATGTTATCACTGCTGGATGCTAGCCAACGTTATAGCTTAAAATTTGGATAAAACATCCACATGAAATATATTATACTTCACTCACACAATGTTTTGAAGAATTGAGATCAGGGGTAATTAAACAAAAGTAAATGTTTCATATGAATAACGAAAAAATAGAGAAAATATTTGTCACAAACCTCACATCTGTTTCGTCCCATTTATGATTACTAAATGAGGAGGAACATATATGAAAATATTTGTAGCAGGTGCAACGGGTGTTATAGGACGTTCTTTATTACCTATGTTAATAAAAGAGGGGCATACGGTATTTGCAATGATTCGTAATGAATTACAAGTAGAAGCAATGAAGAAAATTGGTGCTATACCAGTAATAGCTGATGTGTTTAATCGACAGGCTGTATTTTCTGTATTGGAAGAAACAACTCCCGATGTAGTTATACATCAATTAACGTCATTGTCTACATGGAATTTTGAGGATAATGCAAAAATTAGAACAAAAGGCACTCGTAACCTTGTCGATGCCGCAAAAAATGTAGGGGTAAAGAAAATAATCGCTCAAAGTATTTCATGGGCGTATGAAGCAGGGGATACATTTGCGACAGAAAAAGATTCACTACATATTACTGCTCCTATGCCTCGGCAAATCACTGTTAATGGCATATTAAAATTAGAATCAGCTGTTTCTGAGTTACCAGAGTCGATTATTCTTCGCTACGGTGTATTATACGGGCCGGGAACATGGTATGCGGAAAACGGCTTAATTGCAAATCAAGTTCGTAATAATGAAATGATTGCAACAGATGGGATAAGTTCTTTTATACATGTCGAAGATGCCGCTAGAGCAGCTATGTTAGCTCTTAATTGGCCTCTAGGAATCGTAAATATTGTAGATGATTCCCCAGCAACGAGTAAAGAATGGTTACCAATATACGCAGCTGCAATTGGGGCACCGGCTCCTAAAGCTCAAGCTGGGAAAAATAGTTGGGAAAGAGGAGCCTCAAATTATAAGGCACGTAAAGAGTATGGATGGACACCTTTATTTCCATTATGGTCTGAAGGATTTAAAAATTTGATAAGTATGTAAAATAATCCTTTAATGGGAATGCTAATAACATTCACCGTTAAAGGATTGGGCTATTATGAATATAATTTGGGAAAGTATTATTTTAACCCTTACTGGAATTATTGTTTTAAAAATGACAGGTAGTACATCTGTTAGCCAAATGACGAGAGCTGAAATAATTATAGTTGTATCAATTGGACGTATTATTGTAGAACCTGTATTAAGTAGGAAAGTAGTTCCATCTATCTTTGCCGCTATCATATTTTCGGGCATACTACTTATCATTCATTTCTTTGAATTGAAATCACGGAAGGTGGAGCAATTCCTAAATGGAAGTAGCATTGTAATTGTTGAAAACGGAAAGATTGTAAAAGCAAATTTGATACGGGCAAAAATGTCAGAACAACAACTTTATATGCAATTAAGAGAAAAAGGGATTCATGATGTGAAAAATTTACAGCAAGTTACAGCGGAATCGAATGGGCGTATTGGTTATCAATTAATAAAACAAGCACAACCAATAACTTTAGACATGTTAGAAAAAGTATTAGATCAATACAATATAAAAAGATAATTTTTCATGAGAAACAGCCAATACTACAATAAAAATATTGGCTGTTTTTTTATTTTCTATAAACGTAAGGATTAATAAAATAGGGTAGATTTTTAACCAATCTTTATAATAGATATAGGCTTATTATTATGCTATATTCAATGGGGCTACGATGACTAAGGTAAGTCGTATGAATAGAAGAAAAAACTATATACCAACAACACAAAAAATTTGCCTTTACTTTGATACTAAAAATGGATTGAAAATAAGGAGATAGATACATAATGGAATTTTGGGAATCAAGTTTTATTGAAAAACAAACGATGTGGGGATTTGAACCTACAGAATCCGCAATTATGACGAAAGATTTTTTTCTTGAAAAGAACGTTAAGGATATATTAGTTCCGGGTATTGGATATGGAAGAAATGCAAAGGTTTTTATTGATAATAGGATAAATGTAACAGGTATTGAAATTTCAAAAACAGCCATCGATTTAGCAAAGCAAAACGGACTAGAAAATATTAGTATGTATCACGGTTCAGTAAATGATATGCCTTTTGATAACAATCTTTATGATGGGATATTTAGTCATGCACTTCTTCATTTGTTGAATAAGCATGAGTGTGAGAAATTTATTAAAGATTGTTATAATCAGTTAAAACCAAGCGGATATATGGTTTTTACAACGGTTTCTAAAAAAGCGCCAATGTACGGAAAAGGGAAACAGTTGGACCAAGATTATTTTGAGATAATGGAAGGTGTAAAAATGTTCTTCTATGATTCTGAATCTATAAAACATGATTTTAATGAATATGGACTAGTACAAGTTTCGGAAATTGACGAACCAAATAAGAACATGGAAAATAAGCCTTCAATCAATTTTCTAATGATAAAATGTAAGAAAGAACAATAAATAAAGAATTGTAAGTATTACTAACAATCTCTATATGTTGAATATGAACCAATAAAGAGGACGAGCATATATTATAAATACCTCTTAACTTTAAGTAACCTTAACTTTCGTTAATAGGATATCTCAAAATCCCCGAAAAGAGCACTTGCGGAAACGAGTGCTCTTTTATTTATGTGATAATAGATTTTTATGGGTATTCTATTTGGAATTTTAAACCATAAATATAGAATATAATGTTAAACTTAATGTAGCACTTGTTGAAATTAATAGTTGTGCTGTAATAGAGAATAAAGTACTTGAACGGAGTGTTATTGAATGCAAACAAGAAAAGCTTATTTATATGTATTTCATACGATGTCAGATTGGGAATACGGACATTTAATTGCTGAACTGAATACGGGAAGATATTTCAAAAAAGGTTTAGCGCCTTTAAAAGTAATTACAGTAGGAGTAAATAAAGAAACGGTTATTTCAATGGGAGGCTTGAATATAAAGCCAGATATTTCCCTAGATGAATGTGTGTTTGAGAGTAACGATCTATTAATTTTACCTGGAGGAAATACTTGGAGTGAAAATATACATAAACCTATTTTGCAAAAAGTTGATGAAGCTTTAAAGATGGGCGTAATTGTTGCTGCAATTTGTGGTGCAACTGTAGGGCTTGCAAATTATGAATTCTTAGATGATAGAAAGCATACAAGTAATAGTTTAGATTATATGAAAATGGTTTGCCCGAATTATAATGGAGAAAATTTGTATGAAATGGGACCTGTAGCATCTGACCAAAATCTCATTACTGCATCTGGAGTAGCCCCTCTGGAGTTCGCAATGGAAGTACTGAAAAAATTGGATGTACTTGCGCCGGATACACTTCATTCATGGTATAACTTACATAAGACTCATGAACCTGATTATTTCTTCCAGTTAATGAATTCTCTTAATAATTGAGTAGTTTTATAGTATCTCGAATAGGAACCATGCTTTAGATAGACAACGTCAAAGCATGGTTTTTTTGTTTTGTTTCGTAAATATTTAAATATACAAATTTCGTATAATAAAAATGAGTCCGAGAGAAATATTCTTCTCTTTTTATACGATTATTGCTGAACGACAAAAGTAATAGCATTTGTTTTTAATTGAATGTGTCTTTCATTTCGAACTATATCAAAAGCTAATTCTTTTATTTCAACTTTTACTTCTTTCCATCCTTTATAAATACTTTTTAATAGACGTATCATTTCTTCGGTTGGGAGATTAATTTCAATTAAAGCTTCTAATTCTTCATTCGTTTTTAAATCAATTTCTTGTATGTTAGAGTTAATAATTAAACAATTAATACCGCCGTTTTTTGTCCCTTTTTTCATAGAATGGAGCACGTTTGTTAAATCTTCTTCTGATTTAACATGCTCTAAACTTGATACTGCAACGATATAGTCATAAGTGTTAGGAGGAATATCGTAGTTTTCAATTGCTATTTGTTCCGTTTTTATTACTCCAAATACTCCATGTACTTTGCTATAAACTTGTAACTTTGTTAAAGCAGAATGAAGTAAATCGACACAAGTAACAGTGCCGCTACAATTTTTTATCTTTTGTGCAATTGGAATACTATTTCTTCCAACGCCAGATCCGAGGTCAAGTACTTGCAAGTTGTTTTGTCTTTCGAAATAGTCCATCATGTCCATAACTGTTTTAACTGGTTTGTAAAGCCAAGATCCAGTCTCAAATAGTTTATATTGTTCATAACAAAGGTCATGATATTTCTTTTCTTCTTGTCTTATGTAATCGATACGATTCATATTGTTTCAGCTCCAATATGTTCACTGCAAAATGAATAGGTAGGACAGCCTTTTATATTCGTTTGAATTCGAAAGATACCACCAGCATGTGGGTACTTTTTTAATTCTTCATCCGTCATTCTTGTTCTGGCTGTCGTAACATATAAGTCAGTTGAATTAGGGCCTCCAAATGTACACGACGTTACATATAAGGCAGGAATTGGAACACTTAATATTTGTTCTCCAGTCAAAGGATTCCATCTAGTAATCTTCGAACCACCCCAATGTGCAATCCATAAGCTACCTTCTTCATCGATTGTCATCCCATCAGGTAAACCATCATTTTCAGGAAAAAGGATAACATCAGTTGGATTACTAATTTCTCCAGTACGTATATCATAATGAAAACGAACTACTTTTTTAGTAGGTGTATCAATAAAATAAAGGTATGTATGATCAGGTGACCAAGCGATTCCATTTGATGTATTTACATATGAAACTTTTTTCTCAACGCTCAAATTATTATATAAACAATATAAGGAACCTGCAGCATTTATTCCATTTAAATCAGTAGTACCCGCCCAGAAGCGACCAGCTGGATCACATTTCCCATCATTAAAACGATTTTCTACTAAATGTGGTTCAGGATCATAAATATGTGTCAGTTTTTCTGTTTTCAGGTTAAGAGAGTAAAATCCGTTTTCCATTGCTAAAAGTACTACATCCTCTACATATGGAACAACACAGCCGATTTGCTGATTAAGGGCAATTACCCGGTTTGTATTGTTAGTGGGATTATAGATGCATAATGTTTTCTCCATAATATCAACCCAATATAAAAGTTGCTTTTTTTCATTCCAACATGGTCCTTCAGCTAAAGTTGCTTTAGCATCTAAAACTAATTCTATATTACTAAACAAGATGTTCACCTCGCATTATAAGATATTTATATAATTCGATAAAAATAGAGGTAAACCTTTTAGCGAGAGAATCTTAAGATTTGCAATGTAGAAAACAGACCTTCTCATATTAAAAAAGTGTATAAACACAGAGAGGAAAATGCATATGATGTTTTATGAGGTTGTTTGCTTTTCTTGTAAAAATATATTCCGAGTATATGAAGGTAGTGAACAATATAAGCGGTTTAAAGAGAAATCGAAAGGGATATATTGTTGTGATGAATGTAGCCACAAGATTCAATTAGAAGCGATAAAACATTTTTTTAGATAATTATATGTAATGTATTACCGTTCAGAAAAATTTGACAATAAACGTGTAATAAATTATCATATGTAAAAATCAACATTTAAAATGGCATGGAAGAGAAGAGTAGTTAAGAAAGAATACGTACAGAGAGCTCTGGTAGCTGAGAAAGAGCGGTATACATCTTAATGAAAAAAGACTTGGAGCTGCGCAAGGAACTAATTTATTTAGGGATGATGCGACGGGTTCTCCCGTTATAGAGATAGGGTATAAGCATATTTTGCCGTACCTGAAAAGGTTAATATGGTGACGTATTAACAAACTGAGGTGGTACCGCGAAGCTAATAACTCTCGTCCTCAAGATGAATAATCTTGGGGGTGGGAGTTTTTTTGTTGTATAAAACTGAAAATGTGAAAACAAAAAATAATTGAGGTGAGTGACATATGCATTGGGCGTATGAAGTAGCACATGAATTAATTAGAAAACATCCAAATAAAGAAACTTTTGTTTGTGCATCTGGAATTAGTCCATCTGGTTCTGTTCACATTGGAAACTTCCGTGAAATAGTAACGACTTATTTTGTTGTAAGAGCTCTGCAAAATTTAGGGAAAAAGACTCGTTTTATCTTTTCATGGGATGATTATGACAGGTTTAGAAAAGTTCCTAAAAATATTGATCCATCTTTTGCAAGATACATTGGTATGCCGTACTGTGATATCCCTGATCCGCATGGATGTCATAACTCATATGCAGAGCATTTTGAAAAAGAGTTTGAGAAATCGCTTCAAGCATTTGGGATTGAAGTGGAATTCATATATCAACATGCTGAATATAGAAGCGGAAGGTATAATGGCAATATATTAGAGGCTTTGCATAAAAGAAAAGAAATATATGATATTTTAATGCGTTTTAAAACAGGAGTTCACTTTGAAGAAGATAGAGAAAACTTTTATCCAGTTACGTTATATTGCGAGAGGTGCGGGAAAGATACAACAACGATTACACAATTTGATGAAGTATTAGAAACAGTACGGTATGCATGTGAATGCGGAAATGAAAATGAATTATCGGTAGTAAATACAAATAAAATGAAACTGAATTGGAAAATTGATTGGCCGATGAGATGGATGATAGAGGATGTTATTTTTGAACCAGGCGGAAGAGATCATTCATCGGAAACAGGTAGTTACAATGTATCAAAAGAAATTGTAAGGGAAATATTCAATCGTGAAGCGCCTCATTACGTTGCTTATGATTTCATTGGTCTTAAAGGTAATCATGAAAAAATGTCTAGTTCTTCAGGAAATAGCATTACACCTAGCGACTTATTAAAAGTGTATGTACCAGAAGTAATTCTTTTTATGTTTGCAAAATATAGGCCAGGCGCAGCTTTTCATATTGGCCTTGATGAAGATGTGATCCGAAATTATACAGAGTATGAACGATTGAAAGATAGTTATGAAAATGAAGCACTAAAAAATGAAGATTTATTTGATGCAATTAAACTTTCTAGAGTTGATAACCGATTTAAAGAATATCCAAAGTTTAATCAAGTTGCAAGTACTTTACCACTATTAAATTTTGATTCCTCTATTTTACAAAATATATTAGAGAAAATAGATAGGAGTTATGCATTACCTGAAATGATTGCGATAAGTAATCGTGCAGAGTATTGGATAAGAAATTTTCAATCTGAAAAATTGATTACGGTAAATAAAGAGAAGAATACGGAGTTTTATAACACATTAGAAGATAGACAGAAAAACTGGGTGGAAGAAGTTTGTAAAACACTTCGTTCTAATAAAGAATATTCTAATTTAATGGAGCAACTGTATACGATTTGTCATCATGAAAATAAAAAAATAATGAAAGGAAATCAAAAGCTATTATTCACCATTATATATAGGCTCGTTATGAATCAATCAAGTGGCCCACGTATACCGTTATTAATACATGTGGTAGGCATCAAAAAAATCATCACTTTATTAGATTTCTAATATATAGCTAAAAGCAACGCAAGTACTCAAAGATCTAAGTGCTTGCGTTGTAAATTTTACTACCGTGTATACAGTTTTGGACATTCATCACCACTTGGCTCATAAAAACAATGGCTTTTAAATTGCCCTACAAACGGCTGATTATACCATTCAGGTGGGCAAGCTCCAACTGGACGGAAATACCAAAGAGCCCATCGTGCTGGCCAGCGCCATTCACCTTGTAAAACCTTTCTTGCAATTTCTTTTTCTGACTCACGAGCGCGTTGATAAAAATATCCATATTGTACCGCTTCAAATCCACCGGGGCTTTGATATACAGCATCACGAACGGTACGGAGTTGTTTGAAATCTAAGCAATCGCAAAATACACGATTCACAACAACGCAGCCAACAAGCTGTTCACCTTGTCGGCCTTCTCCTTCAGCTTCAGCACGAATTAAACGAGCTAGTAAATCAACATCGCTTTCGTTATATGGAATAAGGGGCATAGTGATACCACCTTTCTGTTATAGTAAAGAGTGTATGTTATAAAATAAGCTACGTGCTTTTTTACATAAAAATAATATTTGATTTTAATAGGAGTTTGTATAAAAAAAGTTAATTAGTAATAGTAGATAAATAGAAAAGGAGAGAGGTATTATGTATCGAATTCATAAAGATGACATTATTTACGCAATGTCACCAGAAAATAAGCCGTGTATGGAAGTGGAAATTGGGAGCCGTCTTGTATTTGAAACATATGATTGCTTTGAAAACCAAATTGATTCTGAAGATGTTGTGTTCCAAGAATTAGATTGGAACCGAATTAATCCAGCGACTGGGCCTGTATATATTACAGGTGCAGAACCGGATGATATATTGGCCGTAACGATTGAAAAGATTAAAATTGCAGAGCAGGGTGTTTTAACTACAGGTGCGAACCTCGGTGTAATGGGTGAAGTGCTAAATGAAAATACAGTGAAAATCGTCCCAATACATAATAATCATGTTTTGTTTTCAAATGAACTGCAAATTCCGATTAATCCAATGATCGGTGTGATTGGTACTGCACCGAAAGAGGAGAGTATTTCCTGTGGAACACCGCATGACCATGGCGGAAATATGGACTGTAAAGAGATAAAAGAAGGGACAACATTGTTATTACCTGTAAATGTTCCTGGTGCTCTATTAGCATTAGGCGATTTACATGCAGCGATGGGTGATGGTGAAATTGGTGTTAGTGGAGTAGAGGTTGCTGGTGAGGTGACGGTAACAGTTCAGATTATAAAAGGAAAGAAATGGCCACTACCAATGGCTATCCAAAAAGAAAAAGTAATGACGATTGCTTCAGAGAAATTGTTAGACGATGCAGCGAATCGTGCCGTACATAATATGGTGACATTTTTACATGAGGAATTAGAAATGTCTAAAGCAGATGCAACTCTTTTATTATCAGCAGCAGGTAATTTAAAAGTTTGCCAAGTTGTGGATCCACTAAAAACGACGCGGATGGAACTAGGAATGGAATATGCGGAAAAGCTAGGTTTTAATTGGAGTAAATTTAATATTAAATAAGAATACTAGAAGAAGGATGCTGTTTTTTAAAAGTATCCTTTTTTAATTTACGGATGAAATAAAAAGAGGTAGTATTTACTTTGTATAAGTATATTTGAGATTGTGAATTAAAAGGAGTTTAAGAATGGTCAAAATTATGATTGTCGAAGATGATATGAAAATTGCGGAGCTATTATCAACTTATGTTGCGAAATACGGTTACCAAGGAATTGTAATATCGGATTTTCAAAATGTGTTAGACATATTTTTAGAAGAACAACCAGAGTTAGTTTTATTAGATATTAATTTACCAAGCTTTGACGGTTACTATTGGTGTCGTCAAATTCGCGGAGTTTCCACATGTCCAATTTTATTTATCTCGGCCCGTGAAGGTACGATGGATCAGGTTATGGCGTTAGAAAATGGTGGCGATGATTTTATTCCGAAGCCTTTTCATTATGAAGTTGTAATGGCAAAAATTCGTAGCCATTTAAGACGTGCTTACGGTGATTATGCACCGAAACTAGAAGAACGAATGGTTGAGCAACAAGGACTTAGTTTATATCCCGAAAGGCTTGTATTGAAGTTGCGGAATCAAGAGATTGATATAACGAGAAACGAAGCCATTTTATTAGAAATGTTAATGAAAAATTATCCGCGTGTTGTGAGTAGAGAAGTGTTACTTAATAAGTTATGGGATAGTGAATCTTACGTTGATGATAATACATTAAGTGTAAATACAACACGTGTGCGTAAAAAGTTAAAAACATTACATATTGAGGATGCGATTGAAACAATTCGTAGTGTTGGATATAGGTTGCATATTACTTGGGAAAATGGTGTAGAAAAATGATAAGGCTGTTTATACGTGACCATATACCACTTATTTGTTTTACAGTGCTCCAACTACTAGCCATATTCCTCGTATATTGGTTTGATGGACATAATCATATTACAACAGCATTATATGCAATGTTTTTAGGTGCTTTTTTTATGGTAAGCTACTTAATATTTCGTTATTTTACACAGCGTTCTTTTTATGAGCGTTTAGCAAATCCATTGCAATCTTTGGATGAATCCGTTCAAAAATCTGATTTTGCAGTTGTATCTACTGCTCTCCAAGATTTACTTGATGCACAATATCGTCATTATCAAAATCAGCTGCAATTACAAGAAAGAAAAAATAATGATCATTTAACCTTTATGAATCAGTGGATTCATCAAATGAAAACACCTCTATCTGTAATAGAATTAATTACACAGGATGAAGTGGATTCGCGTTTTGAAAGTATTAATGAGGAAACAGATCGCTTGAAAAAGGGATTAGAGATGGCATTATATGTCGCGCGTTTAGAAGCATTTACACAAGATTTTTATGTAGAAAGAGTCCAACTACATAAAGTAGTAAATGATTCCGTGCATGAACATAAACGCTTCTTTATCCGGAATTTTGTATATCCAGAGCTTGAAATTGATAAAGGTATTACTGTAGAAAGTGATGCGAAATGGTTGCAATTTTTAATAGGACAAATTATATCGAATGCGATTAAATACTCATCAGGTAGTAGAGAAAAGATTAAAGTGAAAGCATGTAAGGAAGGTAATACTGTTGTACTTGAAATAGCCGATAGTGGCGTCGGGATACCGAAGCAAGATTTACCAAGAGTATTTAAACCGTTTTTTACAGGAGAAAATGGTAGAGATTTTAAAGAATCAACTGGAATGGGGTTATATCTTGTATATGAAATTACGAAACAATTAGGGCATCGTGTAGAAATTCATTCAGAAGTTGGTAAAGGTACCGTTGTACGAACAACATTTTTTAATGTGTAAAAATGTGATCTAGGCTAAAGAACTTTGGAGTTAAGTTTTTTAGCCTTATTTTATAGCGAGTAAATGAAACGATAATAAATACGACTGTTAAATTAGAAGGATTTAATAATAAGTTAATTGATAGATAATTTTTTGTAAGAAAAAAGCTACCCCTTTGAAAGAGCTAGCTTTATGAATTGTAATTAAGCAAACAAACTTAATAATTTATATCCAATTAAACCTAAAATAATGATAGGAATCACCACTAAAAAAGAAGAAATTCGATTAGCATTAGAGCGTTCCAATACAAGAATCAAGATAATTCCGACTATCACTTCGGTATATCCAACAGGTAACATGTGACTGTAGTCTTCAAAATTTAAAAGAATGTGAAGCCCATCCGTTACAAAAACTCCACTTATAAGTGCGCTTCCGAATTTATGAAGAGGATTTGTAGTATCTTTCCATAGAAAACCTGCAATTCCGAAGATGGTTCCTCCTATACATGCACATACAATCCATACAGATATAAAATAAACAGAGTGAGCTACATTTTTAATAATTATTGCATAACCATAATAGCCTAAAACCATACCTAGCAGCGCAAGTATACCGGAAAGCATGGCTGTACGCTTAGAATAACTAAGACTAGCCACAAAAAAAGATGGAACTAACCAAACACTTCCTAGGTTAGCTAATGAATTCCAATTTCCTGGAAGTATACCTTGACCCAATTTAGTTAGTATACCAACAATAATCCCTACTATAATCGGGATGAGAAAAATCTTTAAAAACATATTTGATTTTGTGATTTTTAATGTCTTGTCCATAAATTCAATCCTTACTTTCATATTTTCTGCAAACTTATAATAGCTTATTAAGGGAAAATAATCAATAAAATTTTATTGAAAAACAATAAAATTTTATTGAATAATAAATGATTCTTTGTTTTTACAATTAGGTGAATACAATATCAAAAACTAGTTACTCAACTAAAATGGTAAATGAAATAATATATGCAAGTAATAAAATTGCTGAAAACATATAATTCAACTTATCATAAGATGCTCTTGAGGATAATATTCACTGTTATACTTGTAATTTAGAATTTTTAATGATTTTCATCTCGTATTTACAATGAAATGATTTATGATAAAAAAGAAAAGGGATTGATATATTTTCTCCTGTTTTTTATTTACGATTTATTAGAAGGAAGGCTTCTTTGCTAGTTGTTAATAATAGGGGGGATTGCAATAGATATTCGGAAAATGAGATATTTTATAAC
Source organism: Bacillus cereus group sp. N31 (assembly GCF_016483245.1). Classification (NCBI taxonomy): domain Bacteria; kingdom Bacillati; phylum Bacillota; class Bacilli; order Caryophanales; family Bacillaceae; genus Bacillus; species Bacillus cereus group sp. N31. Next base: position 109,390 of record NZ_JAEHCH010000016.1, read on the forward strand.
AGTGGCAGAAGAATTAAACTTTAGTCGTGCAGCAGAGCGTCTTATGATGGCACAACCGCCTTTAAGCCAAGAGATTCGTAAATTAGAAGATGAATTAGGGGTTCAACTTTTTTACCGGACAAAGAGAATGGTTGAGCTTACCGATGCCGGGAAAATATTTTTAGAAGGTGCGCGACAAACGCTACTTCAAGTAGATAGAACGATTAAAGAAACACAGCTTGCGGATGAAGGAAAGATAGGACATTTAATAGTTGGGTTTGTCGATTCTACAGAAACCGTTATAAATGTATTAAAAAATTTCGAGAACGGTTTCCTAAAATTCAGCTCATATTACGCGAAATGACAACAGATCAACAAATAAAAGCACTCTATGAAAAACAAATTCATATTGGATTTATTCGTTCCAAGCAGAATAATGAAATTTTAACTTCCGAAGTTTGTTCTGTAGAATATTTAAAATTGGTTTTGCATGAAGAGCACCCTTTCGTTATGTTACGTAACATTCCAATTAAATCATTAGTGGATGAACCATTTATTTTATTTCCACGTCATTTTGGTACAAACTTTTATGATGTAATTATTAGTTACTTTTGGGAACATGGAGTAAGTTTAAATATTGTTCAAGAAGCGATTCAAATGCAAACGATTGTGAATTTAGTTGCAGCAGGAATGGGGATTTCTGTCGTTCCATCATCAGTGGAAAGTTATAAAAAACCGGGGGTTACATATAAAGAAATTCAAGAAAATACCCCGAAAATAAATTTATATGCTGGATGGAGACTAGATGAACAGTCCGTTGTGTTAGAGAACTTTTTAACAGTTGTTAGAGAGGTTTATACAACTTCACAATGTGAATGTAAAAGATAATAACCCACCTGTATAGGAGGGTCGGTGTAGATTTGAAATGGAAAGCTTCTTTATAGGTAGAACAAAAAGGTGTTTTAACCTGTTTTGCTCGGATCATACTCAATGAAATCTTTTAGTACACCATCAATTTGATCCATAATTTCAGGTTGTAATTTAACGCTAGAAGCAATTACGTTTTCTCTTATTTGCTCTGGATTTGATGCACCAATAATTGCAGAGGAAACAGCTGGATTTTGTAATACCCAAGTAACTGCAAGTTGAGGTAAGGTAAGATTAGTTTCTTGTGCGATGGGATTAAGTTTCTGAATTGCATTGAGTACATCATCGCTCATCCAGCGTTGCACGAGTTTTTGGAAAAATGGTTTACCAGCATCAGAGTTAGCACGTGATTGATTCGGCAATGGTTTACCAGGTTGATATTTTCCTGTGAGAATACCTTGTGCAAGGGGAGACCAAACAACTTGACCAAGTCCCTCACGTTGACATGTTGGTATTACATCAGTTTCAATAACTCGCCACAACATCGAATATTGAGGTTGGCTAGCGATAAGTGGAATGCTTAATTCTCGTGCAAGTGCTGCACCACGGGTGATTTGTTCTGATGTCCACTCACTTATGCCTAAGTAAAGGACTTTACCTTGTCTTACAAGATCAGCAAAAGCTAACATCGTTTCTTCAAGGGGAGTTGTTGTATCAAATCTATGTGCATAATAGACATCAATGTAGTCTGTCTGCAACCGTTTTAATGATGCATTACAATTTTCAATAATATGTTTTCGCGACAATCCACGATCATTTTTTCCAGGTCCGGTCGGATGACATACTTTTGTACATAGTTCTATACTTTCTCTCCGTATGCCTTTTAAAGACCGGCCTAGTATTTCTTCGGCTATCGTGTCCGAATAAACATCAGCAGTATCAAACGTTGTAATTCCGACATCTAGTGCGGTTTTCACACAATTATTTGCAGTATCTACATTTACCTTTCCGCCATGGTTTATCCAGTTCCCGTATGCAATCTTACTTACTGTTAACCCACTGTTTCCGAGTTTGCTAAATTCCATTGTAGAATCCCCCTTAAAAATGATACCTTTATTATAAGAACTGAAATTTAGTATGTATAATATATGATTTATGATGAATTTATATAAAAATTATATAAGAGGGGGATGTTTAGAATTTTATTACTAGGGGAATCTAATGCAAGTAGTACAACAAATGTGGTGTATGCTTGTTCAATATGAAGTTTAGAATTGATAAATAGACCTTAAAGAAAGCAATCTTTTTAAAAGCACATATAATTACATTTACTCATACAGTACTATTATGGTACAATATGGTTACTAACGACGGAAAGGAATGATGGGTGGACGATGATTAACTAATCTTATTTTTAAATGTTGAAATTAAATAAATTTCAATTTGTAAAAAATAGGATTAGTCTGCCCAATTCCATTCAACGGTATTGCTATTTGATTTGCGTAATAGCTTATTTGGGTATAAATAATGTAATGACTAATCCTGCCAAAATTACTTTGGGAGGATTTTTTTGTTCTCCCTTTATGAAAGGGATCGGTAATATGAAAGAGCTTTTAAAATTAAATGATGTGTATGTTGATATAAAGGAAAATGCTTTGTTAGAAAAAATGAATGTAGTAGTAAAACAAGGGGATGTAATCGGATTAATCGGTAAAAATGGTGCTGGTAAATCAACGTTACTTCAATTAATAATTGGGAAGATTGAGCCATCAAAAGGAATTGTTGAGTGGCAGCAAATGAATATGACAACAGCATATGTTGAACAAGAAATAGAATCTTTTATTAGTAAGGATGTGATTGCAAAAGAAGCAGAGCTTCTTGCAAAATGGGGCGTGCCAACGAACGATTTTCATACTTTAAGTGGTGGTGAAAAGCTGAAAGTTCGCTTAGCAAAAGGATTTGCGAAAAATCCTAATGTCTTAATATTAGACGAACCGACAAATCATTTAGATGAGATGAGTACGGAATTTCTCATTAAACAAATAAAAAATATGAAAGGTACAGTTATCGTTGTATCGCATGATCGATATTTTTTAGATGTTGTCGCAACAAAAATATGGTCAATTGAGGATAAAAAATTAATTGAGCATAGCGGTAATTATACGAGTTATATGAAAGCACGTGAGCAAAAAAGACTGAAGCAACAACGTGAATATGAAAAGCAGCAAAAAAAGATTGAACAAGTAGAAACACATATAAAAGAATTAAGTTCATGGTCACAAAAGGCACACGCACAGTCTACAAAACAAGAAGGTGTTAAAGAATTTTATCGTGTAAAAGCGAAGCGAATGGATGCGCAAGTTAAGTCAAAACGAAAACGTCTCGAAAAAGAGCTAGAGAAAACGAAAGTAGAACGTGTGAAAGAGGAGTACGCAGTTGAGTTCTCTATTCAAGCGAGTAAAAAAGTAGGAAAACGCTTTTTAGAAGTAAAACAATTAAAAAAAGACTTTCATGGAAAAATATTATTTGAAAACGTTAATTTTACAATTCAGCACGGTGAGAAGGTTGCGATTGTTGGACCAAACGGTAGTGGGAAAACAACATTACTAAAGATGATTATGGGAACGGAAACTGTGGAAGGAGAAGTATGGGTTTCACCATCTGCAAACATCGGTTATTTAACACAAGAAGTATTTGATTTACCACTTGATAAAACGCCAGAAGATTTATTTTTTAAAGATTCATTTGAAGAAAGAGGGAAAGTCCAAAATTTAATGAAACATTTAGGGTTCCAAGCTTCTCAATGGAAAGAGCCGATTGAACATATGAGCATGGGAGAACGAGTGAAATGTAAGTTAATGGCTTATATTTTAGATGAAAAAGACGTACTCATTTTAGATGAACCGACAAATCACCTTGATCTGCCTTCACGTGAACAGCTTGAAAATACATTAGCGGAGTATAATGGAACACTAGTTATCGTTTCTCACGATCGATATTTTCTAGAGAAAACAACTAACACAAAACTCGTGTTTTCAAATCATACGATACAAAAACAGCTAGAAGAACCTCCTAAAACAAGAGATGAAATTGAAGAGTTACGTTTAACGTTAGAAACAGAGAGACAAGAAGTATTAGGAAAATTAAGCTTTTTAACTTCTAATGATAAAGAATATAAAGAACTTGATGAACGATTTATAGAACTTACGAAACAGATTAAGGCGCTATAATTATTTAGGGGGATTAACATGGGAGCAGAGAGTTCAACTAAGTTATTTAGAATAGACTGTGGAGATATATATCTACAAGAGTTTACTATGAAAGATGCTGAGAGTATTTATAAAATATCGAATCAACCGGAAATAGAAAAATTTTTGCCAGACTGGAAATCAACGAAAGAACAGAGGGTTAATTGGATTATCAATGATGAAATACCAGCAAATAAAGCATTTCTTGAGGCAGTGAAAACTACGAATAACATAGATAATCATATGTTAAAGCTAGGAATATTTAAGCAAGCTACAAATGAATTCATTGGATGGTGCTGCACAGGTATTAAAGAAGAACTCCCTTCACCAAACAGAGAGATAATGTATGCTATCTCAAGTGAATATCAAAATAATGGCTATGCTACAAAAGCGACTAAAGGCTTAATTGACTATTTGTTTAAAAAAACAAATGTAAATGTCCTCAACGCAATTGCTTTAATTAAAAATGTACCATCAAATAAAGTTATTGAAAAATGCGGATTTATTTATATGAGCCAACAGACGATAGAAAATCGACTATTTAATCATTATGTATTGAGTAAATCAGAGTGGATAAAAAATATAGCTCTTTGAAGGGAGCTATATTGCATATGAAATCAGTAAAAAAGCTTAGAGCTAAAACTCTGAGCTTTTTTTCGTACTATATGATAACTTGTTATTCATTGTTTTGAAGTTGTATAGTTATTCTTTATAATATATTGCATGTTGCTAATAAAGAATACAAGGTGTTTCAGCGACTAGAAGTAAGAAGCATTGTATTCCATACCACTATACAAATATTATAAGATAGATATACGTTGATTATATATTGGAAATAGATTTGTTATCAGTTTTTTTAGAAATCTTACAAGCGTGTAAGATAAATGAAAGATGAATCAATATGTGCTATAAGACAATTCATTTACACTTTATAGTGAGCAGTGGAAATGAAGGGAGAATATAAATGGAAATTTTACATGCAAAAAGTATTAGTAAAGTATATAAAGGGAAAATACCTTTTAAAGCATTGGTAGATATTGATTTATCAATTCAAGAAGGTGAATTTGTAGGAATTATGGGACCATCAGGTAGCGGGAAAACAACATTATTAAATATGGTATCTACTATTGATTCTCCTACATCGGGAGAAATATTAATAAATGGTACAAATCCTTTTCAGTTATCATCAGACAGTTTAGCTTTATTTCGTAGGAAACAATTAGGATTTGTTTTTCAATCATTTAATTTACTTAGCACACTTACAGTGAAAGAAAACATTGTATTGCCGATGACACTAGATGGTGTATCTGTACAAGAAATGAACAAACGAGTGGAAGATATTGCAGAGAAATTAAATATTGCAGATATATTGAGTAAAAGAACGTTTGAAATATCAGGGGGGCAAGCTCAAAGAACTGCAATCGCTCGTGCTATCGTTCATAAACCACAATTATTACTTGCAGATGAACCAACAGGGAATTTAGACTCTAAATCTTCAAATGATGTAATGGAGATGCTAGATACTCTTAATAAAGAAGAAAAAGCAACGATGATGTTAGTTACACATGATCCGTATGCAGCGAGCTTTTGCAGCAGAGTTATATTTATTAAAGATGGTCAATTATATAATGAAATTTATTGTGGTGAAAGCAGGCAAGCCTTTTATCAAAAGATTATGGATGTCCTTTCTTTGTTAGGAGGGAAAAGGCATGACTTTTCGTCAGTTCGCGTTTAATAATATTTTTCGTAATAAGCGTACATATGCTGCTCATTTTTTAAGTTGTACATTTTCTATTATGATTTTCTTTACGTATGCCCTTTTGTTATTTCATCCTGATTTACAAGGGGAGTTGAAATCGACAAGTGCAACAATAAGTGCATTTGGTACATTAGGATTTACAGTTTCGCAAGGCTTGATATTTGTTTTTTCATTTTTCTTTATTCTATATTCAGTAAGTTCATTTTTAAAAACGCGTAAGAAAGAATTTGGCATTCTAATGATGCAAGGTATGTCAATGAGGCAGCTAAAGAAATTATTATTAATTGAAAATATGTTAATTGGACTTGGGTCAATTTGTATAGGTATTTTCATCGGTCTCATATTTTCTAAACTAGTATTATTGATTAGTGCAAGTGTATTAATGATTAGTAATGGCTTACCTTTTTATATACCAGTGAAGGCCGTACTATTAACAGTCATCACATTTCTTTTCTTATTTTTAATCGTTTCGCTTGTTACTTTTAAAATGATAAAAGTAACGGAACTTGTGGAACTTATTCAAGCAGAGGAAAAGCCAAAGACTGAACCAAAATTTTCCATTTTATTATCGCTACTTTCTTTAATTAGTATAGGCTATGGATATATTTCAGTATTTCGCTTTATCCCAAGTATTAATTTTATTACGCTCGGAATAGGTGTACTTCTAGTCATTTTTGGAACGTACTTTTTATATACACAGTGTAGCGTGTATATATTGTATCTTGCTAAAAGGAGAGAATCTTTCTTTTTAAAGAGAACAAATATATTAACATTTTCAGAATTGATTTACCGTATGAAAGATAATGCAGTGATGTTTTTTATAGTATCTATTATTTCAGCAGTTGCATTTACAGCAATAGGTACAACAGCCGCTCTTGGTAATAGGAATTTAGTGTGGATGACAAACCCATATACATTTCTGTATGAAAGCTCTGAAAACAACAAATTAGTAGATAAACATCTCTCTATTGTAAAAAAACATCTCTCTGATGCAAATATTCCGTACCGAATGGCTTTATCTTCAAGTAAATTTACAGAAAGTAACGTAAATGTATTGAAATTAAGTGAATATAACGAACTTACGAGAGCACTAGGGTACCAACAAGAAACAATTGAAAAAGAAGATGAAATTTTACTAATTCCTGGGAGGGTGTCACAAAAACAAGAATTTAAAAATGGTGACTATAAAAAAAATATTGAAGTTATTCAAGGTGATTGGACAAAGACATTTCGTGTGAAAAAAACTGTGGGGGATTTAGTTTTACCACATGATTCTAGTAGTATTTATATTGCTGTTCAAGATCATGTGTATGATGAAATTCCTCTGACGAGTAATCCAAAAGATGAAAATATTCAACATCGTACTTATGGATTTGTTGTAGATGATTGGATAAAAACGAAAGAGATTTCAAATCAATTAAAGAGTATACTCGATAAAGATCTTAGGGACAGAGATTTCTACTTTGAAGCTTTAACATTAAACTTGTTGGAGGCAAAGCAAAAGAATGGTTTATTACTTATGGCAAGTGTTTTAGTCGGAATCGTTTTCTTTACATTTGCTGCTAGTTTTATTTATTTCCGATTATATACTGATTTGGACCGTGATCAACAACAATATAAAATGATTTCGAAAATGGGATTAAGTAAACGAGAGTTAAAAAAAGTTGTAACGAGACAGTTAGTATTAATGTTCTTCTTACCGATTGTTGTTGCGGTGATTCATACTGTAGTTGCGTATACGGCACTGCAACAATTAGTCAGTTTTTCTATTTTAAATAGCTCGATCGTTATTTTAATTTCATTTATATGTATACAAGTTTTATATTTCTTTATCACTCGTTGGCGTTACCTACAAAAGCTTTATAAGACTATGGAGCAATAGAGGATATTAACTAATAAAATTACAGAAAAGCATGTAAAAAATGATATGAATTATGAAAGGAACTGTGATGAAAAGAATTTTAACTGTTTTTATGTTAACTATAATAATTTTAATAAGCTTTAGTGCATGTTCTAAAAAGGACAACGCATTTCCTGCAAACGGTGTATTAATTATTGGAGATGATAATAATATTTTACCAATTATTAATCGTTATCAGGAAATTACGAAAGAAAATGAAGTGTTTTCTGTGAAAAAAAGTGAAGTTGGAAATGGACATGTATTAATTATAAATGAATCTACAGCACAAGCATTGATTAAAGAAAAAGTTTTTCGTAAACGAGATAATGACTCCGATTATATTATAGATACGTTACCGAAATTCCCAAAAGAGGGATCGTTACTGTTTACAAGTGAAGACGAAAAGACTATGAAAAGTATTAAAATAGAAGGAAAAGAGATTCCTGTAACATACGATAGTGACGCTTGGATAGGTAACAATCGTAAATATCCAACGCAATCGTATGTGATCGTAGCAAAAAATAGCGTATATAAGGAAATAAAAGCAAATGAAACGAAAATGCATCTTCTTCAATTAAAGAAATCTCTAGGTGACGAAAGACCTAAAATGTCGACAGATAATACAATGGTTAATGAAAATGTCAAAGTAAAAAAGCTAATTAAAGGTTTGGAAGGAGAAGTATCTTTTCAGTTTGTAACGATTGGAGAAAAATCTTAAAAAAGAGTTCGAGGTTGATAGAAACTATATCAACCTCGAACTCTTTTTAGTTATAGGTCATTTAGATTACATTACTTCATTTAATCGAGTCTCGTTTGTTTCCTCGATCACATTTGTGTTTTGAACCGAATTACTTTGAGCTTCTTTTTCTTTACGAGACTTTTGTAGCATTTCAAGGATGATCCATATTGGAACACCTTTATCCTTTAGCATCTTCCATAAATCTAATTCGTTAAATTTATGCTCAGGCTGTTTCATTTCTTTTTCAGATGAACGAATATCGAACTTGATAGGATCATTTGCTTTCTTACCTTCAAGTTTAGTAGAAGAGATAGTATTATGCTCAAGGTTAGATGGAGTTATTTTAGTAGGTTGAGCTAATGTATGAATGTTTGATCCGATTTGCATGCTTTTTCCTCCTTTTCAAGCAATAAAATTAGTTTTCTTATGATTTTTAAATCCACGTAACATGAGGAAACCACATTCAATTATAAATTCAAATAATAAGATTTACAAGTTATATTGTGAAAAGTAAATGTTTACTTGAATTAATATTTATCAACATTTGTGTATGTTTTCTATATATACAACGTATATAAAATACTTTACATTATGTGTAAGTTAAAAACTGAATGTGTCAATATTTTTTATGGAAAAATGAAAGCGTTTAATTAGGGGGAGAAAGTATGGGGAAGTTATTTTTAAAAGTATGTTTTTTCACATTAGTGACTGTTTGTTCATTCATAGCGAAAACAACTTACGCTGAAGAGAGGCAACAAAATAATTATCCTATCATTTTAGTGAATGGATTTGCTGGATGGGGTAGGGAAGAAATGTTAGGGGTAAAATATTGGGGTGGTGTTCATGATATACAGGAAGATTTAAAAAGAAATGGTTATACAGTACATACGGCTGCTGTTGGTCCTGTTTCTAGTAACTGGGACCGTGCATGTGAATTATATGCACAAATTAACGGTGGAATTGTAGACTATGGTGCGGCACACGCTGAGAAACATGGACATAATCGTTTTGGTAGAACTTATAGTGGATTTGCACCGAATTGGAGTGAAACAAATAAAGTTCATTTAGTTGGGCATAGCATGGGTGGACAAACGACAAGAACATTAGTGCAGTTATTAAAAGAAGGCAGTTATGAAGAAAAAGACTATGTGAAAAATCATCCGAACGCAAAGATATCACCACTATTTGAAGGCGGTAAATCGTATGTTCATAGTGTTACAACTTTAGCAACTCCTCATAATGGCACAACACTCGCGGACGGAAGTCTTCTATTGCCGTTCGTTAAAGATTTACTCATTACAGCTGCGAGTTTAGGAGGAAACAATAATTTATCATTATATGATTTTAAATTGGACCAATGGGGTATGAAAAAAAACGCTGGAGAGTCCTTCTTCCAATATACTGATCGGATTTTAAATAGTTCAATTTGGGAAAATACAAAAGATATTAGTCAATGGGATTTAAGTACTGATGGAGCAAGGGAGTTAAATAGTTGGGTAAAGACGCAATCGGATGTGTATTACTTATCGTATAGTGGACATGCATCACAAGCAGCACCTATAACCGGTTTACAACTACCTCATATTACAATGAACAAAGTGTTAATGGGGAATGCATTTTTCTTAGGTTCCTATGCAAGATTTGAAGAAAATCGCCCATTAATTGATACATCTTGGTGGCAAAATGACGGTGTAGTAAATACAAATTCTATGATTGCGCCTTCAACTAGTATTGCTGTAAATAATAATGAGTTTTTACAGGTTGGAAAATGGAATCATATTGAAACGAAAGAAAATTGGGATCATTTAGATATGGTAGGACTAAGCGTTTCAGACACGTTAGGTTTTTCTAATATTCAAGAGTTTTATAGAACAGTTGCAGAAAAGTTGTCACGGTTACCGTAATAGTTAATAATAAAGCGCTCTCGATGGAATTCGGGAGCGCTTTATATTATATTGAAAGAGGGATATGGAAGAAAAATATGGGGGGATATTATGAAAATACAAGTTGTTTTATCAGGATACGGGACAGTAGGAAGAGAGTTTATAAAATTAGTAAACGAAAAATATTTATATATATACGAAACATATGGAATCCATTTAGTTGTAAGTGGCGTATTAGGTAGAAATATTGCAATACATAATGAGGAAGGTTTGTCTATTCATCATTTATTAATGTATGGTAGCGGTACTGCATCAATTGAAAAGTATATAGAACATCACCCGAAAGACCGTGCAACAAGTGGGATAAGTGGTACTGTATTGGTAGAATCAACAGTTACAAATCTTAAAGATGGAAATCCGGGAAAAAAATATATAAAACAAGCGATTGAGAAACATATGGATATTGTTGCAATTTCAAAAGGTGCACTCGTTACTAACTGGAGAGAAATAAAGGCAGCAGCAAAAGAAGCGAATGTACGAATTCGCTATAGTGGCGCAACTGCTGCAGCACTACCGACATTAGATATTGGACAATTTAGTTTGGCTGGCTGCAATATTGAAAAAATAGAAGGAATATTAAACGGGACAACTAATTATATTCTTACAAAAATGTATGAAGAAGATGTTACGTTTGAAGAAGCACTGAAAGAAGCGCAAAATAAAGGAATTGCTGAGACGAACCCAATATTAGATGTAAGTGGTTCGGATAGTGCGTGTAAATTATTACTTTTGGCAAACAGCTTGATGGGTGATGAGAATATGCTTACTGATATGCATATAAAAGGAATCGAAAATGTTACAAAACAACAAATTCGACATGCTAAGGAACAAAACAATTATATTAAATTAATAGCTTCAGCATATAAGGATATGGATGGTAAAGTGAATCTTAATGTAGAACCGCTTGAAATAGAAAAAGACCATCCACTAGCAAAAGTAAATGGAACTGAAAAAGGAATAACATTCTTGACAGATACAATGGGACAAGTTACTACAATTGGTGGAGCTTCTAATCCACGCGGAGCCGCAGCAGCTGCTTTAAAAGATGTAATTAACTTATATCGTAGAGATTTATAGAAGTAAAACTCACACCTTCAAAATTCGGATGGAGAAAAAAAGTTAGGTGGGAGCCTTTTTGCCCATATATGTCCGATTTGGGCTAAAAATCGGTGGGGGATGAATAAAATTCCCACGGATTAAAGTTTCACTTTATAAGACCGTACCGCTGTTAATAAAAAATACATATGTAGTGGACCTTTTGAGAATGAAATAAATATGCAAAAATAATTGCAGGGGGTAAGAAATTGTTTAAAGATTTTAAAGTTGTAAAAGATCGTCCCGTTTATATTCAATTAAAGGATTATTTTAAAAAGATGATTATGAAAGGGCATTTGCTCGGTGATCAAAAGATCCCATCAACAAGGGAACTGAGTGAATTATTATCAGTGAGCAGAAATACAGTACTCTCTGCTTATGCGGATTTAGAACAAGAAGGACTCATTTATGCAGTAAAAGGAAAAGGGAATTTCGTTGCGAAGGTGGATATATCTAACACCTCGTCTGTTGAAATAGATTGGAAAAATAAACTGAATACAGTTATCACATTAGCGGATGAATTAGACTTAATGAAGCATGGAGTTCGCTGGGAAAAAGGAATGGTTGTTTTTAATAGTATAGCCCCGGACGAAAAGCTATTTGATGTTGAAAATTTCAAAAGAGCTTTTCTTACTCGTATGTCCATTGAAGGGGATATCGTATTGAACTACGGATATGCAAAAGGTTACCGACCGTTAATGAAATATCTACTTCATTACATGGAAATGAAAGGTGTAGATATTTCGAACAAAGATATTTTAATTACAAATGGATTTACAGAAGGATTAGATATTGTACTATCTTCCTTAGCGAAAAAATCAGGGCGTGTGATTTGTGAGAATCCAACTCACCATGCTGCATTGAAACTTTTTCGCCTACATGGACTTGAAGTTCATGGGATAGATATGAATGATGATGGTATTGATACGACTCAAGTAGAAAAAAGTTTACGTGAAAAGGATTTTGATTTTGCGTATTTAATTCCTTCTTATCATAATCCAACTGGTATTGTTACAAGTTCGGAGAAAAGAACGGAATTGATGAGGTTATTTTCGAAATATAAGGTTCCTATTATAGAGGACGGATTTAATGAAGAATTACGTTATTCAGGTTCACATTTATCGCCACTATTAACTTTTGCTGGGGCTGGTAATAATGTGATTTATATTAGTAGCTTTTCGAAGGTACTTTTCCCTGGTTTACGTGTAGGTTGGATTATTGCCGATAAAGAACTGATTCATTATTTAGAAAGTGTTAAAAGAGCAAGAACCATTCACACATCTACGTTAGATCAAGCTGTTTTGTTTCAATATTTACATGAAGGATATTTTGAAAAATATTTAAAAAAGGCAAGATCTGTTTACAAGAAAAAATATGAGTTAGCCGTTGGGGCTTGCAATCAGTACATTCCGTTTAAAAGGATGACTGGAGATGGCGGACTTCATTTGTTTATAGAGTTGGAAGAGAAAATTCACGCTCGCACACTTTTACAAAAGTGTTATGAGAAAGGTGTAACGTTTTCTCCTGGAGATGTTTTTTATTCTGATGGAGGGGGAGCGAATACATTCCGCTTAGGTTTTTCACGTTTGAAGGAGAAAGAAATAGTTAGTGGGATTCAAATAATTGGTGAAACTTTAAAAAATGAAACTTGGAGTTGAGAAAATGAGAATTGGCGTTATTATGGGAGGAGTATCCTCTGAAAAACAAGTATCAATTATGACTGGAAATGAAATGATTGCACATTTAGATAAAAATAAGTATGAAATCGTTCCAATTACGTTAAATGAAAAAATGGATTTAATTGAAAAGGCGAAAGACATTGATTTTGCATTGCTAGCATTACACGGAAAATACGGAGAAGATGGTACGGTTCAAGGGACGCTTGAGAGTTTAGGTATTCCATATAGTGGCAGCAATATGTTATCTAGCGGTATATGTATGGATAAAAATATTTCGAAAAAGATTTTGCGTTATGAAGGAGTAGAAACACCAGATTGGATTGAACTTACAAAAATGGCGGATCTAAAGCTTGATGATTTAGATAAGTTAGGATTTCCGTTAGTGGTAAAACCAAACTCTGGCGGCTCGAGTGTTGGCGTAAAGATCGTCAATGATAAAAATGAATTGATCTCAATGCTGGAAACTGTATTCGAATGGGATTCTGAAGTAGTAATTGAGAAGTATATAAAGGGTGACGAGATTACATGTTCAATTTTTGATGGTAAACAGTTACCTATCGTTTCAATTCGACATGCAGCTGAGTTTTTCGACTACAATGCAAAATACGATGATGTTAGTACAATTGAAGAAGTTATTGAACTTCCAACTGAAATTAAGGAACGTGTAAATAAAGCGTCATTGGCTTGTTATAAAGCATTAAAATGTAGTGTTTATGCAAGGGTTGATATGATGGTGAAGGACGGAATTCCATATGTAATGGAGGTTAATACATTACCAGGGATGACCCAATCAAGTTTACTGCCAAAAAGTGCAGATGCCGCGGGGATTAATTATAGTAAACTATTAGATATGATAATTGAAACTTCATTAAGAGTGAGGAAAGAAGAAGGTTTTTAAGATAATTATACAATTAAAACTTTTGATAGTTCCACGAAGTATGCTATGATAATTACAATACGACAACTAAATATTTATCCACTAGGGGGGCCTTTTGTAGGCTGAGATCAAACATAATTTTGAGACTCTTAGTACCTGATCTGGTTAATACCAGCGTAGGGAAGTGGGAAGACGATTATATTTAAAGAATACATTAATATTGTCTATTTCACTTTCTTTACGCCTGTAAAGAAAGTTTTTTTGTTTTACAGATTTAATAACTGTGGATAAATACATATATTTTATACATTATTGGAGGAATTTAAATGACTTTTTCACAAACATTACGTAAAGAAGTAGATTCTATTTGGGAGGCAAGTTTTCATCATCCTTTTGTAAAAAAACTTGGTGAAGGTACGTTAGATTTGGCAAGTTTTCGTTATTACGTACTTCAAGATTCATATTATTTAAGTCATTTTGCTAGAGTACAAACTTTAGGAGCTGCAAAGGCTCTTGAATTAGAAACGACAGCTCGCATGGCACACCATGCTCAAAATACATACGAGGCAGAATTATCATTACATGAGAATTTCGCAAAGAAATTAGGAATTACGGAAGAAGAAAAAGGTCATTTTATCCCTGCTCCAACTGCATATGCGTATACTTCACATATGTACCGTGCGGCGTATGAAGGGCATTTAGGGGATATTATCGCAGCAATTTTACCTTGCTACTGGCTATATTATGAAATTGGTGAACGTTTAAAAGAATGCCAGCCAGAAGAGCCGATTTATAAAGAGTGGATTTCTGCTTATGGATCTGATTGGTTCCGTACTTTAGTTGAAGAGCAAATTACACGATTAGATACTATCGCTGAACAAGTGACAGAGTCTGATCGGAAGCGTATGAAACAGCATTTCATTATTAGTAGTCAATATGAATATTCATTTTGGGAAATGGCTTATACATTAGAAAAATGGCCAGTGGATACAGAAGTAAAAGATGTAATTGGATAAAGAGTAGAGGTATTGTTATACATATGTATGGATAATACCTCTTTATATGATTTCAAAAAAGGGGTATCGCAAAAAAGACGTATCAATCTAAGTGCGTCTTTTTTTTCAATTTTCTTCAATTAGCAATTTCATGGAGAGCTTGCTGGAAAAGTAGAATGAAAAGTCTTAATCAGGGCTTTTTTTTGTAGGAATTTCTTAACCGTCATTGAATCCTGTCACTAGTAGGTGTTTTGACGCTACGACGGACTATGAAGTATATAAAAAGTTAGGAATATCCGAAGGTGCTCTCAGAAAGTATATGGAAGTGTTATAACGAGAGGCATTTACAGTACAGAAAAATCTAAGCGGCATACGGGAATACATAGGATACGGCATCATGGTTATTGAGAAATGAATTGAACTTAGTAAGCATGAAGATATGACGCAAGAATTCACATTTTATAATTTCTATTTATAAAAATGAGCCCATAGTAAAAATAGGTATATGAACAAGGTGCATTGTCTAGTGATAGGTCATATTTTAAAGGTGTACGCATTGAACTTAGTTTATACCGCTATTTCTACTTAGATTTAACGAACAGAAATATAGGAAAGCATCGATGAAGTTAAAGCTTATAAACGGAGGTCATGAAAATGAATAAGTTTCAACAAGAACTACAAGCGTTAAGCCTTAATGATTACCAGTCTGGAAATATTGTGTATTGGGACCAGCAAAACCAATATCCATACTACTATTTTGAAGATGCTGCTCGTCGCTGTGGCGGTTGCGGTCGTTGTGGCGGTTGTGGCGGTCGTTGTGGTGGTGGTGGATTCCGTTGTGGTGGATTCCGTTGTATTGGTTGCTTCGGTTGTTTTGGTTGTGGTGGCTGTGGTGGCTGTGGTGGTTGTGGTGGTTGTTCTAATTGTTCTAATTGTTTTAATGGTTTTAATGGTACCACTGATACTACTGGTACTATTGTAACATATGAATATTGATAAGAGAAAAAAGGAATCTACTTTGTAAAGCGTTATACAATTTTATAAAACAGATAAATCAAAACACACGTAGCATCTTTTAATTTAGAGAAATAATTTATCCAACCTTTTATAAACATTGTGACTTTATTTCAAATCAAAAATCGAATGTTTTTTATGTTCAATACCCTTGACGCAATCTTTGACTTTCGTAAGTAGATTTATTGCACCAGAACCAAAAAGAAGAGCTGCTATCAGCCCTTCTTTCTCTTTTCATATTTCTCACATAATTAAACTTAATCACAAATAAATTCTTACAACCTTATACACTTTTACAACCAAGACTAAGTTACTAAATTAATTAATGAAGCAAGAAACGGGAATCAGGTTGTAAAAGAAACTAAAGTTTTACAGATCGCTAGTATCTTATCAATTGGTGAATTAAACGATTATCAGGAAGCAACATTATGTACATGGAATACAAATAACGATTTCGGTGGACGTGTATTAAATGCAGCATTAGGGCTTACAGGAGAAGCTGGTGGATTTGCTGATATTGTAAAAAAAGCTATCTTCCATGGTCATGGATTTGATCCGGCTCATTGTCCAGGAGAAGAAGAAGGAAACACACATAAAATAGCTTTAGAGCTAGGCGACATCTTGTACTACATTTCAATCATGTCTCACGAAATGGGATATACCCTAGAAGATATCGCTCAAATGAATATATCTAAATTAGCAACAAGATACCCAGAAGGATTTAGTCGAGAAGCTAGTCAAAAAAGTGTAGATGTGAAGTGTAAATCGTAATAAAAAAGAGCCATGAGTGGAAAGGCTCATAGCTCCTTGCGTAAGGGTAATGATTTTATAGGTAAATATTATCATGAAATCCCAAAAAATTCAATGTCAGTCAATTAATTGGCATATAATTTGATTTTTGTAAAAATATACACAGAGTGTTAAGTACAGTTCAATAAATAGAAGCCCTACTCTCAAAAGGGAATGATGAGAGTAGAGCCTGTGGATGGTGTTACTGAATGCTCGGGTTGATGAACACCAGCAACAAAATAATATCACGATTATTCAGAAAAAACACCAGATAATTGTTTCCGATTTTTCAAATAATAGTTAATTAGTTTTAAATGAACAAAAGCGTTATTTTGTAGAAAAGTAATGCGGAGATAAATAAGACCGTTCCTTTTATGGGAACGGCCGTACAAGTAACCTGTGCTGGAGGTCTAATCACATGGCTTAAGATGTTTTCTCTAAGCAGTTTGGACAAGAATTTTTACGATTATACGTAAACACGGCAGGTAATTGACTAGGTTACCCGCCGTGTTCTTAGACAATACGGAGGAGCGATCTCCGATTTGAAAGAGTGTAGTCATGGGAAGCTGACTTATAGATAGTATGTGTAATGTAAAAAAAGATTATTCGTAAAGGAGATTTCTTAGGACAAGCAAAAAAATGTGCAACAGAGTTAATTGAATATAAGAGAGAAAACGGTTCTGAACGTGAAATTAGCTTGGGAGATTTAACTTATTTTAAAGACGAGACTATTCGTTCAAGGTACAACATTAACGATCAAGGAGATATTTATTTTGTCCAAGGTGGTTCTATACAAAGTTTAATAGCAGATGTTCTTAACTATCACGAAACATCAGTAAATCAAAAACGTGGCCGCATTAAAAAAGGTGTACTAAATGATGTTGCAGAGTATCATCCATTATCGGAAATTACAAAAATAATAGAGAAACATTTTGATGTGGCTCTGTTTATAACAAAATAGTTATTTGAATTAGTTGTATTAATAAAAAAAGAGCCATATAAGACTCTTTTTAAAAAGGTTTATTAATCATTTGTTTTCTAACCAAAACAAAAACTGTACCTGCAACAATACAGGTTGCATAGATTTTACCACTTATGTCGCCGAAAAATTCAAGCCCGAAAGGTAGTAGAAAAGTAGCAATTCCTACTATGTAAGCAAATATTCCGAATAATTTAGCTAGTCTATTTTTATCGCCAATAAAAGTAGCTTCTTGGTATCCAGCAATAAGAAATAATTGTTTTTTAATATGAATCTGATAGCCCATTATTACAATGATTAAACCAACAAGTGTGCAAACTACAAATTCACTCATTATATTCACCTACCTTATTTGGATTTTACCATATTTAGGTTGATTTTTTATAGGGTTAACATAGAAGTTTATCTTGTTATAAGGGGAAAATAAAATCAAAATGACGGAAATAGAGGAATTGAAAGCGAGTATTTTTTAATAAAATCCTTATTTGAAAATTAAAGAGCGCCTTCCAAGGCGCTCTCTGACCAAAACTAATTTTGAAAAAGAATACCACATTATATTTTATGTATGTTCTTACTAAGTGTGCAGTTTTAAAACAAAATCTTTATTTTATTAATTTGTAGGTTGATACAGTTCCCCAAACAAAAAGAACCAAATAAAAAAGTCTTTGTAGTAGACCTGAAGGTAAGGGGAAAAGAAAAATAAGTGAGATAAGGATTGTTATTACTATTAAGCTTAGTAAACAGAAATATGTCCATTTTCTAGCTTTTTTAAGATTCTTAGCAAAAATAAATAGTCCTGGAAATACAGTAAGCATACCTATCCAAACTAGAATAGAATGTCCAATTAGGTGTACATCTGCAGGAACTAATCCTGAAACTATAGTGGAGATCCCTATTATAAGTATAAAAAATGTTGCTATCTTATTAATTCTTGTTTTTTCTAGATGTTGTGAAATATATAGTACTCCAATACAAAATGTTAATCCATTAATAATAAAGAGTAAATTCATCCAAAAATGATTAGGGGAGCATATTTCGTAAGGAGCTATTTCGTAGGTGAATTCTCCACAGGTTGTTACACCTAGGTCACTCATTGCATGATGCAAATAGTTATAAGGTGCTGTAGAAGTGAAAATAAAGAAAGGTTCAATTAAAAAGTATAGGCAAGTTGCAATCCAGCTAAATAAGCCAATCCTGTTTGATATATACATTAGATTCCTCCTTTGAAAAAAGTATATTTCCATTATAGGTGGTTGCATCACCAAAAGTGAAAAATTGTAAGTTTAGAGTCGATAACCCTGTTCAATAATATAGGGTTTTCTAGACAAATGTGTTTAGCGGAAAGACGTATAAAAAATGGGTGGAGCAAAACTTAACAAAATCGTTATTTAGTAGCAAACGAAAAGAGCACACTAATAAGTATGCTCTTTGAAAGGTAGATTTCTATGCCTGGAGGGTCTCCAGACAATAATATATGCTTGTCTGGTTTAAATGTGAAAACAAGTTTAAGTAAAAGAGCACATATATAAATGTGCCCTTTAAATAGGTGTCAGCTCACAAGGCCTAATTTGTAAGCTGAATACATATGCACTCAAATTAGTATATGTATTTTCTCATAAAGGGTGAAAAAGAATGTTTAACAAAAACGCTATTTAATAGCAAAGGGGAATTGAATAGGGAACTTAGCGAGTATGTTGTTTATAAGCTACACGCTAAAAAAAACAAATATGCCCTAGTGCGGTGCATGGCTAGGGCATAAAAGTTAGTTAGTAAATATCTTCATAATAATACTAACACATTATTTATTTTTAATGTTAGGAATTACAGATATTCAAATGAGATATCGAAAAATCTTGATAAAAATTTCATTTTGTCGAAATAAGGAAGTTAAAAAAGAGCACCATGCATCAGTGCTCTTCCAAAAAGGAGGTAACTTTTATGAGCGGAACGTCTAGATTAGAAATATATGATTTGAAAAAAGAAATGAGGAAATGAATGTGTTAAGAGATCAATTAAGTGAATGGAAAAAGTAATCGAAACAAACAAGGAAGAAAAAAGATATAGAGTTCAAGTGGTTGTGAGATAAATTGAAAATAGAAATTAATAATTAAAAAGATAATTAATTAAAAATTTGGATGTAGTTAATGCAAATGAAA
The DNA here is from genome assembly GCF_016483245.1 of Bacillus cereus group sp. N31. NCBI lineage: Bacteria > Bacillati > Bacillota > Bacilli > Caryophanales > Bacillaceae > Bacillus > Bacillus cereus group sp. N31. The sequence goes on from NZ_JAEHCH010000016.1 coordinate 129,409, forward strand.
TTAAAATTAAAAAGGTATAATTTTAATTTTTAAGTTAAGTATAGAAAAGAAATGAATCATCTAGATATAAAGAAAGGATGGATTTTTGCAATGAGCTCAAATGAATCAAATTTCAGTTTTACCAGTAACAAAGATATTGTAAAGTACCTTAATGTAAGAAAAGACCCTGTTGATTTAAGAGACAAAATATTTCGGAGTTACTTGTTTAGTAATGAGGCGGATTTGCCAACGCAAGTCGATCTTCGTCCTAAAATGTCAGGTATAGTAAACCAATGGAATATAGGTTCTTGTACGGCAAATGCAATTGTTTCAGGGTTAAGAGAATACCTATTATTACAATCAGGTCGTCCATTTACTTGCTTATCTCGTTTGTTTTTATATTATCATGAGCGAGAAATAGAAGGACATATTCAGGAAGATAGCGGAGCGAATGTTCGTGATGGTATGGATGTTCTTAAAAAAATTGGGGTATGTCCTGAAGAGGATTTTCCTTATACTGAGAATTTTAGAGATAAGCCATCACCAAAGGCTGAATCAGATGCAGCGCTTTATAAAATTGGAACCTACCATCGTATTCAAGATTTATCGGGATTAAAGGCTGCACTTGCCCATGGATTAGTTGTTGTACTTGGATTTGCTGTGCCAAAATCTTTTATGTCAGAAGAAGTTAAAAAGACTGGTATAGTTCCGGTATCAGGAACAGATGATGTAATTGTTGAAGATGGTCAACAGGCAGGACATGCTGTTTGTGCTGCTGGATATGATGATAATAAGAAAACTGTTATTATTCGAAACAGCTGGGGAGAAGACTGGGGAGATAAAGGATATTGTTATTTCCCATATGAATTATTTGAAAATGGAATTGTACAAGATATGTGGACAGGTCGTTAATTAGATAAAGAAGTGGAAGTATGGAAACAATAAAACACGTTATACATGTTACAGGTAGTATAAAAGAGCTTGAAAAAGATGTGGAAATAAAGGGAGTCAGGTTTGTTACCTACAACGGAAAAAGATATGAGTAATATTTTTATACAAGCTGGTATTTTAAGTGAACGAAAAACAAATACAGTCCAGCTAGAAAACTAGAGGACACCAATTCATTAAAGCAGCCATTAAAGCTGTTTTAGGAATAGGTGTCCTCTTTATTTTGAAAAGGGTGATGGGAAAATGAAGGTGCTAAGAAATCAGCTACGTGAATGGAAAAAGTAATCAAAACAAGCAAAGAAGAAAAACAAGAAAAAAAGAAAAGCGATATTTAGTACTCGTGAAATTGAGGATTTAATGGGGATGCATAGACCTTGTTATGAGCGCAGACGTGGTGCGTTAAGACAAAAATAATTAAAAAATAAAAAGGAGTGGTCTTATATGACTAAACAATTATCTTTCTTACCAAAAATCGATAGATCAGCAACGCAAGAGAAGTTAGAAGGTGTGTTGGAAAGTGTACGTATACATAGACAATTTGGGATGATGCGTAAAGAAATGAAAGTCACTCCTTCTTATGAAATACGTGAGCACAGTCCTACACATACAGTTGGTAAGCCGTTAGAAGATGTTGCTATAGCAAATATTCAACAAAGCAAACGAGAAGAGTGGCTTGAAAGAATGTCAGTACGTATTGATCAGTTTCTAAATCGATTAGGGAACGGACGTGCAGGAAGCATTCAAAGAGATATTATTTATAAACGTTATTTAGAAGAAGAGGACGTATGTGATTACATGGTTTATAACGAAATAGGGATGTCTGAGCGTACTTATCGACGTTGGAAGTCTAAAGCATTTTATAAACTTGCTTTTGCACTTGGATTAGAAGTTTACGAGACAGAAGAAACGGGAGATATTGAATAATGAATTTCGTTCAACCAATACGTGATCCGGAGCAAATACAACAGATTAAAGAATATCTGAAGGAAAACAATGAACGTAATAATATTTTGTAAGAAATCATTTTGGAGTTATCTATTTAGTAAATAAATTAAAGATAGATTATGATAATTAGAATTATATGAAATATGATTTTTATTATATTTTTATCTGTTGGTGTATATAAGTTGTTCTTATTCTTCTTGGATTTCAAATGAAATTTCTTTAGCTGCTTCTAAAGCTATTTTTTTAGCTTTTGCTTTAAAATCGGCTGCTGCTAAAACGTATCCACATCGATGTCCCATTGATGTAGGTGGTTTTAAGGTAGTTCCTTTTTTAGGTTTTATAAAAACCTTCTCTACACCAGGATATTTAGAACTACGGTTTTTTCCTGTAACTCGAATTAGTTTTCCTGTAGATTTAACTGTTAGGTAATGAGCGTACACATATTTATAATGTTTTTTTACTAGTGAAGGTTTATTTCCTAACATTAACCGAATAGTCTCTTGCACTAAGTTAATTCCATGCCCAATTTCAATTATGTCATTCATTGCTCCACCTGATATTCTGGGATTTATCTCAATTAATTTCCAAACATTATCTATTCTCCGGAGTTCTAGATGACACGCTCCATTTTTCATATTAAAAGCCTGAATAACAGAATTAATTGCATTGAAAAGACTATTATATAGTCTTTTTTCTACCCTTCCTAGTAAAGAATAACCAGTAACAATAAAGCGTTCAAAAAATGTAATTTCTTGTTCAATTACTGCTATAATATGGACTTTTCCATCTTGAACTAAAATTTCAACTAAGTACTGAGGTCCATCTATATATTCTTCAAGTAAAATCTCTTCATTAGGTAGTTTGTTTAAAAGACTTTGTATAGATAAAATTAATTGATCTTTATTTTTTACTAATAATACATCTTTTGATCCTGTTGATTTAGGGGATTTCACAATAAGAGGGAAATTTATCTTATTATTTTTTTTAAAAAAAGATGATAATGATTCTGTTGGTTTGTAAATTGAATAGTTGAGTGAGATTGGTAAATCTTTAAGTACATTACGAGTTAATATTTTGTTTTCCATATGATGGATAGCTTTAGTAGATACAATATTTGAGCAAAATTTTTCTGATAAACGTGCAGCCATATAAACATAAGGGTCAATAAAACTAAAAATCCCTTTTATGTTTTTTCCTGATTTATTCAATTTTTCAATTGTTGTAATTATATTATCATAGTCATTTATATCAGTGAAAATCATCTGATGTACATCAGGGAATATAGTGCGTTCATTAATAAATTTTGTTTTTTTAGTTAATAAAACAGTAAAGAAATTAAGTTTTTCAGCTGCTTTGATTGCTTCCCTACTTGATCCTGATTTATTTGTTTCAATGAAAACGATAGTATCCATTTTATGTCACCTTAACCTTTATCATTTATCATTTTATAAAACCTCAGGTTTATTATTTCTATAGGTAGAATATTAAAATGAGGTTAAGCTTGTTCCGGATTTTTCGAAAAATGGTTGAATGAGGGAGAACATGAATATATATATAATGAATTTGATATTTGTTTTGAAAAAGATTTTTAGAAAGAAGGGAAGAAGAACTAACATGACTATAATTGGTATGCTTCATCATCGGAAAGATCCGAATGACGTAAAGAAAGCATATACTTACGCTGCTGTAGCTAAAGCTGAAGGTGTGGACTTTTTTTATTTCACTTTAGGGAAAGTAAATTTAGAAACGAAGAAGATTTTAGGTAAAACTTATGAAAATGGTAAATGGATTGAAAAAGAATTTTCTTTTCCAGATGTTATTTATAATGCAAGTGTTCATATTAGTGATAAAACTCAGCAAATCTATGATTATCTGCATGACAAAGTTCCTTTTACAAGTCATTCAATTGGAAATAAATTAAGTGTATATAACAGAATAAATAGAGCAAAAAAATTTAAGCAATATCTTATTCCTTTTTATGAATTAAATGATGTTAATAAGTTTTTTGACTTGATTAATTGTTATGAAAAAATTATTATTAAACCTATTTCTGGACATCAAGGTAGTGGTATTGTTTTCATTGAAAAAAATGGAATAGATTACAGTATGAATGAGTCAGAACAAATTTCAACTATTAATAAAAAACAATTACGAAGCTTTATATTGGATAAGATTCAAGAGCAAGGATACATAGTTCAGCAGTTTATCTCATGTCAAATGAAATCTGGTCATGTTTATGATTTTCGATTGCATGTTCAAAGAAATGGGGAAGGTAGGTGGGTTGTTACTTCTATATTCCCGAGAATAGGTCCATTAGGAAGTATTGTATCAAATATGGCTAAGGGTGGTTATAGTACTTATTTAGATGTTTTTTTAAAATCGGAGTTTGATAACGATTGGTATAATATTAAAAGGTATTTAGAACGATTCGCAGTAACTTTTTCTAACCATTTTAATTCTTTATTTAGGGATGTATTATTTGATGAGTTAGGAATTGACGTAGGGATTGATAAAGACCAAAAATTGTGGTTATTTGAGGTGAATTGGAGACCAGGGGTACCTAATATATTTAATCTTGAATTAGATGTAGCTAGAAATTTAATTCACTACGCTAGATATTTGGCTGATAGATCTAAATAAGAAAAGGAAAGTAAAAAAATAAAATGAAACCTTTATATACCAATGTTTCTACTAATCTCTCTTTCTATATCTCTTATAATATTATTCTCTATGCATCGCGAAATTTGGCGGATGTTGGACTGTCGTCAAGTCGACGTACCTCATACGAGCAAAATACCGGAATCTGATAATACATCCTTCATTGTGAGCGGGGGCACATATTTATAAAAAAATACGCTTGTCCAATCCATTATCATTCTCCAGTCATTTAATATTACAAAGGGGGGAGAACATGGAAAACAATGAAGAAATCACGTTTCGATTTGTAAAAAAAGATGGAGAAGAAATTAATTTGGGAAATCTTGCTGGTAAACGAAAAATTGTCATTGTCATTAATAATCAGATTACATTTGCACCGAATACAACACAAATTGCCAGTGGAGCCGGACAAAATAGTGCAGCAGGAAGTAATGCAGCAATCGATTCATCGAATACCCGACAGCAACAAACGGTGGGCGCTGGAGGCGAAGCCATAAATAAGGGAATTAGTGGGGACCAGATTGAGCCGCATAAAATGAAAAAAGAAACTTTGAATGAAGAGGAAGAATTTGTAATTGTCATCAATAATCAAATTAATAAAACCCGTAAGGAACAGGCTAGTGCTACTCAAGTGGCAAGTGGTGGTGGAGATGACAGTGCAGCTGGAACCAACGCTGCTATCGAAAGTTCTAATACTAAACAGCAACATGCAGTGGGAGGAGGAACGGATAGTTCGGCAGTAAATGCAGGTGAAGAAGGCGACCAAATAGAAAAATGCGATTAAAAAAAGAAGCTGTAGTTATTTTACAGCTTCTTTTTTTATTAAGGAAATCCAAGTTTTAGATAGGAGATGAACAAGATTATTGCTTCATAGTTACCCATGTTTATCGTACTGTGTAACTCAAAAAGGTAAGTATTATGAAACAATGAATATCACGGGCTGTAGCGATTGGCTTAGTTACACACAATAAAAGATATGGGTAAGTGAAGAAACGGCATAAAAAGAAGCGTAGTTCGTCAAATGGAAGTAATGCTCCATTACCATCAAGTTAAGAAATTCATTGTATCCGATTAATAGTATCCGTTTTTATGTGATTGTTATTGATTTTAAAAAATAAAAAATCGCCTTATTAAAGGCGATTCATAATGTATTCATTTTGCATTCTTTTGATAAATAAATATCTTTTAAAATTAAATATAATGTTCTACATTAACGTGTTTCTGGATCTTTGTCTTTTTTTCTAAGACCAAATAATCCTAGTAGTCCCAATAAACCAAGCCAAGTCCAATTATTATTTTTATTACGATTATCATTTAAATCATTTGTCGTATTTACATTTCGGGTTCTCACATCATTATTAACTCTATTCATGTTATAGTCATTAACTCGAGTTGTAGTATTATTATTGTTAACTCTATTCGTATTATATCCATCGTATTCAGCATGGATGCTTGTACCAAAAACCGTAATAGTTAGTAATAGGGCACCTAAAATAGATGTAAGTTTTTTCTTCATGGTTTTCCCTCTTGTCGTATTTAGTAATGTCTCCAGTTCCTAAAGACAATATTCGGTTGAAAATATATAAAACCATTTGAATTCAAATTATGATAAATATCTTTAATTTTTATTATTAAAAATACTTAATAATAATGGATTAAGTTAATTGAAATGTATTTATTCTTTATAAGCATAAATTTTTGGTAACGGTACATTCTATGATAAATAATTACTATATTTGGATAAAGTGTTCTTTATGAGTTATAAGAACTTATTTTCTTTAATCAAGAACATGATTGGGAAAATTTTTTCTATAGTAAGTAT
>NZ_JAEHCH010000017.1:0-135279 GCF_016483245.1 Bacillus cereus group sp. N31
TCAAGATGAGATTTCCCATAGCGTAAGCTAGTAAGATCCCTGAAAGATGATCAGGTTGATAGGTTCGAGGTGGAAGCATGGTGACATGTGGAGCTGACGAATACTAATAGATCGAGGACTTAACCATATAATATGTAGCAAATGTTATCTAGTTTTGAAGGAATATGCCTTCATAGTTTGGTGATGATGGCAGAGAGGTCACACCCGTTCCCATACCGAACACGGAAGTTAAGCTCTCTAGCGCCGATGGTAGTTGGGACCTTGTCCCTGTGAGAGTAGGACGTCGCCAAGCAAGCTTAAGACGAGTCAGAATGACTCGTCTTTTTTGTGTTTATTTTTATTTACCAAATGTCATAATCCATAAATTTAATAACGCCAAAAATGAAAAAAGAATGAAATAGAGACTGTTTAAAATAATGGCAATGATTTTTTGTGTTCCTGATTTTCCGACTGCCCTAAAATAATACTTAAGAACAGGAAACATTATTTCTATTATAAGTATATATTTTAAAAAATGAGAGTAGAAAAAATGGGATGATATAAATAAGTATTCAATCATTATAGCAATTACTGCGATAGAGAAAAATAAATAAGATAATAGCATAGTTATTTTTTTTCACGGTTATTCTCCCCCTAAAAATTAAATCGCTATAATATAAGTTCTATTGATGTATAGAGAATAAGAGTTTATATACTTTTATTAAAATGTACTGAAGTACCATATAAACAATTGTACGTAAAATAGATCTCTAGAAATATATATTCTAATTCCCTTTCCTTCTTGCATATAGTTGCAATTCTTCTTTTGAATATAACTAAAACACGAACGTTATTGGTAACTAGTAAAAAAACATTCGATTATTTATTGACATTGTTTATAAAATATTGTTAATATAGCCATAGAAACAATAATATATAAGACCTCATATAATCGCGGGGATATGGCCTGCAAGTCTCTACCTAACGACCGTTATTCGTTAGACTATGAGGGAAAGTCACTCGGTATTTTTCTATTCACAAGGGATACGTATGCCTGAGTAGAGCGCTTTCTCTCATAGTAAAAGAGAAACTGTTCTATTTCAGGCTTTTTTTATTTGAATCGGGGGGATTCTAATATGAAATCACTAGTTGGAGTCATAATGGGAAGTACGTCAGACTGGGAAACAATGAAATTTGCTTGTGACATTTTAGATGAATTAAATATACCGTATGAGAAAAAAGTTGTATCCGCTCATCGGACTCCGGATTATATGTTTGAATATGCAGAGACGGCTCGTGAACGTGGATTGAAAGTTATTATTGCTGGAGCTGGTGGAGCAGCGCATTTACCAGGAATGGTTGCAGCGAAGACAAATCTTCCTGTAATTGGCGTTCCAGTTCAATCAAAAGCGTTAAACGGATTAGATTCATTATTATCCATTGTCCAAATGCCAGGAGGGGTTCCAGTTGCAACTGTTGCAATTGGTAAAGCTGGTTCAACAAATGCTGGATTACTTGCTGCACAAATACTTGGATCATTCCATGATGATATACATGGTGCATTGGAATTGAGACGAGAAGCGATTGAAAAAGATGTGCGTGAAGGTAGTGAGCTAGTATGACGAGAATCATTTTACCTGGAAAAACAATCGGCATTATTGGAGGCGGCCAGCTTGGAAGAATGATGGCATTGGCAGCTAAGGAGATGGGATATAAAATTGCTGTTTTAGATCCTACAAGGCATTCACCATGTGCACAAGTTGCTGATGTTGAAATTGTTGCACCATATGACGATTTAAAAGCAATTCAGCATTTAGCAGAGATAAGTGATGTTGTCACATATGAATTTGAGAATATTGATTATAGATGTTTACAATGGCTTGAAAAACATGCTTACTTACCACAAGGTAGTCAGTTGTTAAATAAAACGCAAAATCGTTTTACAGAAAAGAATGCAATTGAAAAAGCCGGGTTACCGGTAGCGACGTATAGATTAGTTCAAAATCAAGAGCAGCTTACTAAAGCGATTGCTGAGTTATCATATCCTTCCGTCTTAAAAACAACGACAGGTGGATATGATGGGAAAGGGCAAGTTGTTTTAAGAAGTGAAGCTGATGTTGAGAAGGCACGAAATCTTGCGAATGAAGCAGAATGCATTCTAGAAAAATGGGTGCCTTTTGAAAAAGAAGTATCAGCTATTGTCATTCGTAGTGTAAGTGGTGAAACGAAAGTGTTTCCAGTAGCGGAAAATATTCATGTGAATAACATTTTACATGAATCTATCGTTCCAGCTCGCATTACAGAAGAACTTTCTCAAAAAGCAATTGCTTATGCAAAGGTACTTGCGGATGAATTAGAACTTGTGGGAACACTAGCGGTAGAGATGTTTGCTACAGCTAATGGTGAGATTTACATTAATGAATTAGCACCAAGACCTCACAATTCAGGACACTATACACAGGATGCATGTGAAACGAGTCAATTTGGTCAACATATTCGAGCAATCTGTAATTTACCTCTTGGAGAAACAAATTTGTTAAAACCAGTTGTCATGGTAAACATTTTAGGCGAACATATAGAAGGGGTCCTAGGACAAGTGAATAGATTAACCGGGTGCTATTTACACTTGTATGGAAAAGAAGAAGCAAAAGCGCAGCGAAAAATGGGGCATGTTAATATTTTAAATGATAATATTGAAGTCGCTCTAGAAAAAGCGAAGAGTTTGCATATTTGGGACCATCAAGAACAACTGTTGGAGGGAAAAAGATGATTAATCGTTATACACGCCCTGAAATGGGTGCTATTTGGACGGAAGAGAATAAATTTAAAGCATGGTTAGAAGTTGAGATTTTAGCTTGTGAAGCATGGGCTGAGCTTGGCGATATTCCAAAAGAAGATGTTAAAAAAATTCGTGAGCATGCATCATTTGATATTGATCGTATTTATGAAATTGAAAAAGAAACACGTCATGACGTAGTTGCTTTCACTCGTGCTGTATCAGAAACACCAACATTAGGTGAAGAACGCAAATGGGTTCATTACGGTTTAACATCTACAGACGTAGTAGATACAGCTTTATCTTACATCTTAAAACAAGCAAATGAAATCTTGTTAAAAGACTTAGAAAACTTCGTTAGCATTTTAGCTAACAAAGCGAAAGAGCATAAATACACGATTATGATGGGAAGAACGCACGGTGTTCATGCAGAGCCAACGACATTTGGTTTAAAACTTGGTCTTTGGTATGAAGAAATGAAACGTAACGTAGAGCGTTTCAAACAAGCTGCGGATACAGTTCGCGTTGGTAAATTATCTGGTGCAGTTGGTACATACGCGAACATTGATCCATTCGTAGAAAAATTTGTTTGTGAAAACTTAGGATTAGAAGCGGCACCAATTTCAACACAAACATTGCAACGTGATCGTCATGCACATTACATGTCAACACTTGCGCTAATCGCAACATCTATTGAAAAGATGGCAGTTGAGATTCGTGGTTTACAAAAGAGTGAAACACGTGAAGTTGAAGAGGCTTTCGCAAAAGGTCAAAAAGGTTCTTCTGCAATGCCACATAAACGTAATCCAATTGGATCTGAAAATATGACTGGTTTAGCTCGTGTTATCCGCGGTTATATGATGACGGCTTACGAGAATGTTCCATTATGGCATGAGCGCGACATTTCTCACTCTTCAGCAGAACGCGTAATTCTACCAGATGCTACAATCGCATTAAATTACATGTTAAATCGCTTTGGTAATATCGTTAAAAACTTAACTGTATACCCGGAGAATATGAAACGCAATATGACAAGAACATACGGCTTAATTTACTCTCAGCGCGTAATGCTTACACTAATCGACAAAGGTATGGTACGTGAAGAAGCTTATGATATCGTACAGCCTAAAGCGATGGAAGCTTGGGAAACACAAGTACAATTTAAAGAGCTTGTAGAAGCTGATGAGCGTATTACGAGCAAATTAACGCAAGAGGAAATTAACGAATGCTTCAACTATGAGCATCATATGCAACATGTTGATACAATCTTTGAACGCCTAGGATTAAACGAAGCGTAAAATTTTATATGGCACAGAATAGAGTCATTCTGTGCCATTCTTTATAAAAATATTATTCACATTTTTCAAACTACAGGGGGCTTGCGAAATGCAAAAGCTAGAATTGCTGTATGAAGGTAAGGCAAAAAGAATTTATCGTACAGAATCAGCAGATATGGTTTGGGTAGAGTACAAAGATAGTGCGACTGCTTTCAATGGGGAGAAAAAAGAGACGATTACAGGAAAAGGTCGTTTGAACAATGAGATTACAACTTTATTGTTCAGAAAGTTACAAGAAGTAGGAATAAAAACACATTTTGTTGAGAAGTTATCTGAAACAGAGCAACTTGTAAAAAAAGTGAGTATTATTCCTTTAGAAGTTGTCACAAGAAATGTAATTGCAGGAAGCCTTTCAAAGCGATTAGGAATGGAAGAGGGAACTGTACTTGCAGAACCAATCGTAGAATTTTACTTCAAAGATGATGATTTAGGAGATCCGCTTGTAACGGAAGATCATATTCGTGTATTAAATGTTGCGTCACCAGAGCAAGTAAGCGTATTACGAGATATGGCTCTACAAATCAATCAAGTATTGATTGAGCATTTCGCAAGCTGTCGTGTAAGATTAGTAGATTTTAAATTAGAGTTTGGTGTAACGGAAGAAGGAGAAATCATATTAGCGGATGAGATCTCACCAGATACTTGCCGTTTATGGGATGAAACGAGCAATGAAAAGTTTGATAAAGACGTATTCCGTCGCGATCTTGGAAATTTAACAGAAGCTTATGAAGAGATTTTAAAACGTTTAGGGGGAATTTCACATGTATAAAGTTAAGGTATATGTAACGTTAAGAGAAAGCGTATTAGATCCACAAGGAACAGCAGTAAAAGGGGCACTTCATAGTCTTTCATTTACAGAAGTACAGGATGTTCGAATCGGAAAGTACATGGAACTAACAATTGATAAATCTGTATCTGACCTTGACGCAAAGGTAAAGGAAATGTGTGAAAAATTATTAGCAAACGTTGTAATGGAAGACTTCCGTTATGAAGTTGAGGAGGTTGTCGCACAGTGAAATTTGCCGTAATAGTATTTCCGGGTTCGAACTGTGATGTCGATATGTTCCATGCAATTAAAGATGAGCTTGGTGAAGAAGTAGATTACGTTTGGCACGATAGAGAGAATTTAGATGAATATGATGCAATTTTACTACCTGGTGGATTCTCTTACGGTGACTATTTACGTTGTGGTGCTATTTCTCGCTTTGCTAACGCAATGAAAGCAGTGCAAAAAGCTGCTGAGCAAGGAAAACCAATTTTAGGAGTGTGTAATGGATTCCAGATTCTTGTTGAATCAGGATTACTACCAGGAGCACTAATAAGAAACGAAAACTTAAAATTTATGTGTCGCACTGTTCAGTTACGTGTTGAAAATAACGAAACGATGTTTACATCACAATATGAAAAAGATGAAGTAATCAATATTCCAATTGCACATGGTGAAGGGAATTACTATTGTGATGAAGTAACTCTTAAACAATTAGAAAAGAATAATCAAATCGCATTCCGTTATGTAGAAAATCCGAACGGTAGCGTTTCAGATATTGCTGGTATTGTAAATGAAAAGGGAAATGTACTTGGTATGATGCCACACCCAGAGCGTGCTGTAGATGAATTGCTTGGTGGTGCTGAAGGGTTAAAAGTCTTTCAATCTATCTTAAAACAGTGGAGGGAAACATATGTCGTTAATGCTTGAACCAAATCCAACACAAATTAAAGAAGAGCGTATATATGCGGAAATGGGGCTAACAGACGAAGAGTTTGCCATGGTTGAAAAGATTCTAGGCCGTTTGCCGAATTATACAGAAACAGGTTTATTCTCTGTAATGTGGTCTGAACATTGTAGTTATAAAAATTCAAAACCAGTTCTTCGCAAGTTCCCAACAACAGGTGAGCGTGTCCTGCAAGGCCCTGGAGAAGGCGCTGGAATTGTAGATATCGGTGATAATCAAGCGGTTGTATTTAAAATGGAAAGCCATAACCATCCTTCTGCTATTGAACCATATCAAGGAGCAGCAACAGGCGTTGGTGGTATTATCCGTGACGTATTCTCTATGGGAGCACGTCCAGTAGCTCTATTAAACTCACTTCGCTTCGGTGAACTACAATCACCACGTGTGAAATATTTATTCGAAGAAGTAGTAGCAGGAATCGCAGGATACGGTAACTGCATCGGTATTCCTACTGTTGGTGGCGAAGTACAATTCGATCCATGTTACGAAGGAAATCCACTTGTAAATGCAATGTGCGTAGGTTTAATTAACCACGAGGATATTAAAAAAGGGCAAGCACACGGTGCTGGCAATACAGTAATGTACGTAGGAGCATCAACTGGTCGTGACGGTATTCACGGTGCAACATTTGCATCTGAAGAACTATCTGAAAGCTCAGAAGCGAAACGTCCGGCAGTTCAAGTAGGAGATCCATTTATGGAGAAACTTCTTATCGAAGCATGTTTAGAACTTATTCAGTCTGATGCACTTGTTGGAATTCAAGATATGGGAGCTGCTGGTTTAACTTCATCTTCTGCAGAAATGGCAAGTAAAGCAGGTATGGGTATTGAAATGTACTTAGATGATGTACCACAGCGTGAAACGGGAATGACACCATATGAAATGATGCTATCTGAATCACAAGAGCGTATGTTAATTGTTATCAAAAAAGGTAGAGAGCAAGAAATAGTAGATTTATTTGAGAAGTATGGTCTTGCAGCAGTTACGATGGGGAAAGTAACGGAAGACAAAATGCTTCGCTTATTCCATAAAGGTGAAATGGTAGCTGAAGTACCAGCAGATGCTCTTGCAGAAGAAGCGCCAATTTATCATAAACCATCAAAAGAAGCAGCATACTTTGCTGAGTTCCAGCAGATGAAAGTGGAAACACCGCAAGTAGAAGATTATAAAGAAACGTTATTTGCTTTACTACAACAACCGACAATTGCAAGTAAAGAGTGGGTATATGATCAATATGATTATCAAGTACGCACAAGCACAGTTGTTACACCAGGTTCAGATGCAGCGGTTGTACGTGTACGCGGTACAGAAAAAGGATTAGCAATGACGACAGATTGTAACTCTCGCTATATTTACTTAGATCCAGAAACGGGCGGTAAAATTGCGGTAGCAGAGGCAGCGCGTAATATCGTATGTTCTGGTGGAGAGCCACTTGCAATTACAGATTGCTTAAACTTTGGTAACCCAGAAAAACCGGAAATCTTCTGGCAAATTGAGAAATCGGTAGATGGTATGAGTGAAGCTTGTCGCACATTACAAACGCCAGTTATTGGCGGAAACGTATCGATGTATAACGAGCGTAGTGGTGAAGCGGTATATCCAACACCGACTGTTGGGATGGTTGGCCTTGTCCATGATTTAAAACATGTAACAACACAAGAATTTAAGCAAGCTGGCGATTTAGTGTACGTAATTGGAGAGACGAAAGCTGAATTTGGTGGAAGTGAATTACAGAAAATGGTCCACGGCAAAATTTTCGGTCAATCACCAAGTATCGATCTAGATGTAGAATTAAAACGCCAAAAACAAGTATTAGAAGCAATTCAAGCTGGCCTTGTTCAATCGGCACATGATGTTGCTGAAGGTGGTTTAGCAGTTGCAATTTCTGAAAGTGCAATTGGTGCTAATGGTTTAGGTGCTACTGTGAAATTAGACGGTGAAGCAACGGCGGTATTATTTGCGGAATCACAATCTCGCTTCGTTCTAACTGTAAAACGTGAAAACAAAGAAGCGTTCGAGAAAGTCGTCGAAGCAATTCAAGTTGGAGCAGTGACAGATACAAATGAGGTAACAATTCATAATGAAGAAAATGAAGTATTACTTACAGCAAATGTAGATGAAATGAGACAGGCTTGGAAAGGGGCAATCCCATGCTTGCTGAAATAAAGGGGTTAAATGAAGAATGTGGCGTCTTTGGAATTTGGGGGCATGAAAATGCGGCACAAGTTTCGTACTACGGATTGCACAGTTTGCAGCACCGTGGGCAAGAGGGCGCAGGCATTGTTGTAAATAATGGGGAAAAAATCGTCGGTCACAAGGGATTAGGTTTAATATCGGAAGTGTTTTCAAGAGGTGAGCTAGAAGGATTGAACGGAAAATCAGCAATCGGACACGTACGATACGCGACGGCTGGTGGAAGTGAAGTAGCTAACGTTCAACCATTATTATTCCGTTTTTCTGATCATAGTATGGCATTAGCTCATAACGGAAATTTAATTAATGCAAAAATGCTTCGCCGCGAATTAGAGGCAGAGGGAAGTATTTTTCAAACGAGTTCAGATACAGAAGTACTTTTACATCTTATTAAGCGTAGTACGAAAGATTCTTTAATTGAAAGTGTAAAAGAGGCACTAAATAAAGTGAAAGGTGCGTTTGCATACCTTTTACTAACTGGGAATGAAATGATTGTTGCGCTAGATCCGAATGGGTTCCGTCCTCTTTCAATTGGAAAGATGGGTGATGCTTACGTTGTAGCATCAGAAACATGTGCTTTCGATGTAGTAGGTGCAACATACATTCGTGATGTAGAACCGGGTGAATTACTTATCATCAATGATGAAGGAATTCACGTAGATCGTTTTACAAATGAAGTAGATCATGCAATTTGTAGTATGGAGTACATTTACTTTGCGCGTCCGGATTCTAATATCGCTGGTATTAATGTCCACGCAGCACGTAAAAACATGGGAAAACGTTTAGCGGCAGAAGCTCCTATTGAAGCTGATGTTGTTACTGGTGTACCAGATTCTAGTATTTCAGCTGCGATCGGTTATGCTGAGGCGACAGGTATTCCATATGAGTTAGGATTAATTAAAAATCGTTACGTTGGACGTACGTTTATTCAACCTTCTCAAGAACTGCGAGAGCAAGGGGTAAAGATGAAGCTTTCCGCAGTAAGAGGTGTAGTTGAGGGGAAACGAGTTGTTATGATTGACGACTCTATCGTAAGAGGAACGACAAGCAAACGAATTGTTCGTATGCTTCGTGAAGCTGGAGCGACAGAGGTTCATGTAAGAATTGCTTCACCGCCTCTAAAATATCCATGTTTCTATGGTATTGATATTCAAACGAGAAAAGAATTAATTGCAGCAAATAATACAGTAGAAGAAATCCGTGAAATGATCGGAGCGGACTCTTTAACATTTTTAAGTGAAGATGGATTAGTAGATGCAATTGGACGTCCATATGAAGGGAAATATGGCGGCCTATGTATGGCTTACTTCAATGGAGACTATCCAACAGCTCTTTATGATTATGAGCAAGAGCTTTTAGAAAGTATGAAATAAGAAAGTGAAAAAAGCTTCTACTTCTTTTGATGTAGAAGCTAGCTTCTTTCTTAAAAACGGCCGCCCTGGATGGGGAGAAATTAAAAGACGAGGTGTAAATAACGATGGCGAATGCATATAAGCAAGCAGGAGTAGATATTGAAGCTGGATATGAAGCGGTATCTCGCATGAAAAAACACGTACAAACAACAATGAGAAAAGAAGTACTAGGCGGTTTAGGCGGTTTTGGAGGTATGTTTGATCTATCAAAATTTGCATTAGAAGAACCTGTATTAGTATCTGGAACAGATGGCGTGGGAACAAAATTGATGCTCGCTTTTATGGCAGATAAACATGACACAATTGGTATTGATGCAGTAGCGATGTGTGTAAATGATATTGTTGTCCAAGGGGCAGAGCCGCTTTTCTTCCTTGATTATATTGCTTGTGGTAAAGCTGAACCTAGTAAAATTGAAAACATCGTCAAAGGTATATCAGAGGGCTGTCGCCAAGCTGGTTGTGCATTAATTGGTGGGGAAACAGCTGAAATGCCAGGAATGTATTCTACGGAAGAATACGATTTAGCTGGTTTTACAGTTGGGATTGTTGATAAAAAGAAAATTGTAACAGGTGAAAAGATTGAAGCTGGTCACGTATTAATTGGCTTAGCATCTAGCGGTATTCATAGTAATGGTTACTCTTTAGTACGAAAAGTGTTACTAGAAGATGGAGAACTATCTTTAGATCGCATTTATGGACGCTTAGAACTACCTCTTGGTGAGGAGTTATTAAAACCAACGAAAATTTATGTCAAACCTATTTTAGAACTATTGAAAAAACATGAAGTATACGGTATGGCTCATATTACAGGTGGTGGATTCATTGAAAATATTCCACGTATGTTGCCAGAAGGAATTGGTGCTGAGATTGAACTTGGATCTTGGGAAATTCAGCCGATTTTCAATTTGCTTCAAGAAGTTGGGAAACTAGAAGAGAAAGAAATGTTCAATATTTTTAACATGGGTATTGGTATGGTAGTAGCGGTAAGGGAAGAAGATGCAAAAGATATTGTTCGTCTTCTTGAAGAGCAAGGAGAAACAGCTCGTATTATTGGTCGTACTGTACAAGGGGATGGCGTTACCTTCAATGGGGGCACAGCACTATGAGTAGATTAGCAGTTTTTGCTTCTGGAAGCGGATCTAACTTTCAATCTCTCGTTAATGCGGTAGAAGAAAAGAGATTGGATGCAGATATTAGTTTATTAGTATGTGATAAACCAGAAGCACGCGTTATTGGACGGGCACATTATCATCATATCCCATGTTTCGCTTTTTCAGCGAAAGCATATGAGTCAAAAGAAGCATTTGAAAAAGAAATATTAAAGAAGCTAGAAGAGTATGAAATTGATTATGTTATTTTAGCTGGATATATGCGTTTAATTGGGCCAACTTTACTAGAAGCATATGGCGGGAAGATTATTAACATTCATCCATCACTACTACCGAGTTTCCCGGGGAAAGATGCTGTTGGTCAAGCGTTAGAAGCAGGTGTGAAAGTAACTGGAGTAACAATTCATTATGTAGATGCAGGTATGGATACAGGTCCAATTATTGCGCAAGAAGCAGTAGTTGTTTCTGAAGGGGATACGAGAGAAAGCTTACAAAAGAAAATTCAACAAGTTGAACATAAATTATACGTAAATACAGTGAATCAAATTGTTCAGTCTGTGAAAGAACCAACTGTTAACTAACATACAACCAGGGGTGAAGGATAAATGAAAAAGCGTGCATTAGTAAGTGTTTCAGATAAAACAGGAGTAGTAGAATTTGTTAAAGGTTTACTAGAACAAGGGATTGAAGTTATTTCAACAGGTGGTACGAAAAAATTACTAGAAGAAAATGGTTTACAAGTAATCGGTATTTCTGAAGTAACTGGTTTCCCAGAAATTATGGATGGCCGTGTAAAAACATTACATCCAAATATTCATGGTGGTCTATTAGCAGTTCGTGATAATGAAACACATGTAGCGCAAATGAATGAATTAGGCATTCAACCAATTGACTTTGTTGTTGTTAACTTATACCCATTTAAAGAAACAATCGCTAAGCCTGATGTAACATTTGCTGATGCAATTGAAAATATTGATATCGGTGGCCCAACAATGATTCGCTCTGCTGCGAAAAATCATAAATTTGTATCGGTAATCGTAGATCCAGTAGATTATGATGTTGTATTAGCAGAACTGAAAGAGAACGGCGAAGTAAAAGAAGAGACGAAACGTAAATTAGCAGCGAAAGTATTCCGTCATACAGCGGCATATGATGCGTTAATTTCTAACTACTTAACAGAACAAATGGGTGAAGAAAGTCCAGAAACGTTAACTGTGACGTTTGAGAAAAAGCAAGACTTACGTTATGGAGAGAACCCACATCAAAAGGCTACTTTCTATAAAGCACCATTTGCTGCAACTTCTTCTGTTGCATATGCAGAACAATTACATGGTAAGGAATTATCTTATAACAATATTAATGACGCAGACGCAGCGCTTAGCATCGTAAAAGAATTTACAGAACCAGCAGTAGTAGCGGTAAAACATATGAATCCATGTGGCGTTGGAGTAGGAACTGATATTCACGAGGCATATACTCGTGCTTATGAAGCGGATCCAGTATCAATCTTCGGCGGTATTATTGCAGCAAATCGTGAAATTGATAAAGCTACAGCAGAAAAGTTACACGAAATTTTCTTAGAAATTGTTATCGCTCCTTCGTTCTCGCAAGAAGCTTTAGAAGTGTTGCAAAGCAAGAAGAACTTACGCTTACTAACTGTAAATATTGAAAAAGCGACAAATGCAAGCAAAAAACTAACTTCTGTACAAGGTGGTCTTCTTGTTCAAGAGGAAGATACGTTATCATTAAATGAGAACACAATTTCAATTCCAACGAAACGTGAACCATCAGAGCAAGAGTGGAAAGATTTAAAACTAGCTTGGAAAGTTGTAAAACATGTGAAATCAAATGCAATTGTTTTAGCGAATGATAACATGACGGTTGGTGTAGGCGCGGGACAGATGAACCGTGTAGGCTCTGCAAAAATTGCAATTACACAAGCTGGCGAAAAAGCACAAGGTAGCGCACTTGCATCTGATGCTTTCTTCCCAATGCCAGATACAGTAGAAGAAGCAGCAAAAGCTGGTATTACAGCAATTATCCAACCAGGTGGATCAATTCGTGATGAGGATTCTATTAAAGTGGCAGATAAGTATGGGATTACGATGGTGTTCACTGGCGTACGTCATTTCAAACACTAATAGAGGATGTCTAAAAGGTCCGTTCGAGATAACCTTCGCATGTCGTCGTTGCAATGCCAGTGCGGTACTCATGTAGGAAAACTATACTCCGTGTCCTCTTGGAAAATGCGCCTCGACCTGCTCGGTTCTCTCGATCCTCCCTTTTAAACTTCTATTGATATGAAAAAGCAAACTAGGAGCATAGCTTCTAGTTTGTACCTATTTAATTATTGGGGGATGAAATATGAATGTTTTAGTAATTGGCCGCGGTGGGCGTGAGCATGCTTTAGCTTGGAAGTTTGCACAATCTGAAAAGGTGGAGAAGGTGTATGTAGCACCAGGTAATGAAGGTATGCGAGATGTTGCAACACCAGTTGATATTGATGAAAATGATTTTGATGCATTAGTTTTATTTGCCAAAGAGAATAATGTTGAATTAACTTTCGTTGGGCCAGAAATTCCGCTTATGAATGGAATTGTTGATCGTTTTAAAGAAGAGGGACTTCGCGTATTTGGTCCGAATAAAGCGGCTGCTGTTATTGAAGGCAGTAAAGCTTTTACGAAAGAGTTGATGAAAAAGTATAATATACCAACTGCTGCATACGAAACTTTTACAGACTATGATGAAGCAGTAAAGTACATTCAAAAAGTTGGTGCGCCAATTGTTATTAAAGCTGATGGATTAGCTGCTGGTAAAGGTGTAACGGTAGCAATGACGCTTGAAGAGGCATTACAAGCTGTGAAAGAAATGCTACAAGATGTGAAATTCGGCGTGGCAAGTAAGAAGGTCGTTATTGAAGAGTTTTTAGATGGACAAGAATTTTCATTGATGGCATTTGTAAATGGAACAACTGTACATCCGATGGTAATTGCTCAAGACCATAAACGAGCTTTTGATGGCGATAAGGGTCCTAATACAGGTGGAATGGGCGCATATTCTCCAGTACCACAAATTCCAGAATCAGCAGTTCAAGAGGCGATTGAAATAGTATTACACCCAACTGCTAAAGCGATGATCCAAGAAAATCGTTCGTTTACAGGTATTTTATATGCAGGGCTTATTTTAACAAATGATGGTCCAAAGGTAATTGAATTTAATGCTCGCTTTGGTGATCCTGAAACGGAAGTTGTATTACCTCGCTTAGAGAATGATTTAGTTGATGTATGCAACGCTGTGTTAGATGAAAGTGAACTAACTTTACAATGGTCAGAAGATGCTGTTATCGGTGTTGTACTTGCTTCTAAAGGATATCCAGAAGCGTATAAAAAAGGTGAAGTTATTAACGGATTAGATGCATTGCAAGATGTGATTGTTTTCCATGCGGGGACAGTAATGAAACACGGTGATTTTGTAACAAATGGTGGTCGTGTATTATTTGTTGCTTGCAAGGCGAATAGTTTACAAGAAGCAAAAGATAAAGTATATAAAGAAATCGGTAAAATTGAAAGTGATGGTCTGTTTTATCGAAGTGATATAGGATATCGTGCAATTGGGCATGAGATGACGAGAAGCTAATGTATAAAAAATCCCGCTGATTTCTCAGCGGGATTTTTATGCATCTTTATCTTTCTTCAATTTTCCTTTTTGCTTTGCCATTTCTCGAAGTAAATACTCGATGTGTGCATTGACGCTACGAAACTCATCATTCGCCCATTTTTCGATGACTGCGTGTAATTCAGGATCAATACGTAATGGAAAGCTTTTCTTTTTAGCCATAATTATTTACAACCTATTAGTATAGGCTTCCTGTATTAATAACTGGTTGCGCACCTTTATCTGAAACGATGGCAACCAATAAGTTGTTTACCATATTTGCTTTACGCTCGTCATCGAGTTCCAGCACGCCTTCTTCATCCAACATATGGATTGAATCTTTGGCCATTTTCACAGCACCTTCAACAATCTCTTTTCTAGCAGCTAACACTGCTTTTGCTTGTTGACGTTGTAGCATTGCATGGGCAATTTCTGTTGCGTAAGCTAAATGCGTTAAACGAGTTTCTAATACTTCTACACCAGCAATTTCAAGACGCGCTTCTAATTCGCGTTTTAGCTCTTCTGAAATTTCCTCAGTATTTCCACGTAACGTAATACAAGTTTCATCCTGGAAATTATCATAAGGATATTTTGTTGCCACGTGGCGGATTGCTGTTTCACTTTGGATTTCTACGAATCGATCGTAATGCTCAACACCAAACATTGCTTTTGCAGAATCAACCACCTTATATACGATAACAGCTGCAATTTCAATTGGATTTCCTTCGACATCATTTACTTTTAATTTCTTACTATTAAAGTTTTCAACACGTAAAGATACAGTTTGACGGAATGCAAATGGAATTGTTAAAAATAAACCGTTTTGACGAATTGTTCCTAAATAATTACCGAAGAACGTAATAACTTTCGCTTGATTCGGTTGAACGATACCGATGCCTGTAGCCAAAACAGATGCTAATATAAGAGCTAAAATAGCTATTACAAACATTTCTTGTACAAGGCAAAATACACCGATAGCGGCTAAAGCTAAAATTCCAATAACACCCAGAAATCCATTTACATAAAATACTTGTTTTTCTTTCATATGATCGCCTCCTGATATAAAAATGATATCATTTTTATATCATTTTAAGCAAGGGATTCATACCTAATCTTCTGAATTTTTTTATTTGGTATTTTTTATGTACGTGTTAGGGATGGAAAAGAATGTACGTTCTGTTTTGTGGTAAAATAAAGAGGACTTAACCGCCCACTGCAGCAGCTAAGTCCCTTTGAGAGCATCTTGCATCGTGACAAATGATTCAAAGCGGTTTTGCCAGGATTATTTCTTCAATCGCTGACTCAATCTCTTTGTCAGAAGCATCATAACTTCCCTTTGACTTTGGCTTGTCATGAGCGGAAGTTTGATTCACTTCTTCTTTAGCATGTCCTTTTTCAGTAAAATTCATGCCAGGCATTTTAAATGCGCCCATATTCATGTATTTTCCAAATTTCCATGCTTCAACAATAGGGCAGAAGCGAACAATTCCCTCTGCAACTTTCATTGCACCAATCCATAGAAAAATGTTAGACCAAGTGCACCACGGATTGCGTACAAGTTTAGTTGCACTACATCCGAAGAGGACAAGCCCAAGTGTAATTCGAATTAGAGCGTTTATTGTCCCGATGTTTTGCTTCATTAGAAAAACACTCCTTTTTATGAAAATTGAAATAGTAAATACTACTTCTCTTATTAGTATTCCGTGTGATTTTGGGGATATGTAATCCAACATTTGACGTTGAAAAAGATGTTGGAATGGGCGTGTGTGTCAGTAGCTTTTTTTGTTATAATGTAAGAATGCATAAAAAGAAGGTAAAATGAAATCCTTCTTTTTGAAAAATATTTAATAGCTATTTAAAAAAAACAAGATGAAAACTAACTGTTATTTTAAACAGAACTATAGATATAACTAGAGAAAAGAAAGGGTGTTTTCATGTACGATATTTCCGGATGGAAACATGTATTTAAGCTTGATCCAAATAAGGAGTTAAGCGATGAACATTTAGAAATGATTTGTGAGTCTGGAACCGATGCTGTTATTGTAGGCGGAAGTGATGGAGTTACAATTGATAACGTATTACACATGCTAGTTAGCATTCGTAGATATGCAGTTCCTTGCGTGTTAGAGGTTTCTGATGTGGAAGCAATCACACCAGGCTTTGATTTTTATTACATCCCAAGCGTATTAAATAGCCGAAAAGTAGAATGGGTAACAGGTGTTCATCACGAGGCATTGAAAGAATTTGGGGATATTATGGACTGGGACGAAATTTTCATGGAAGGGTATTGTGTTTTAAATCCTGAAGCGAAAGTAGCCCAGCTTACAGATGCAAAATGTGATTTAACAGAAGATGACGTTATTGCATACGCGCGTTTAGCAGACAAGCTATTACATTTACCGATATTCTATTTAGAATATAGCGGTACGTATGGAGATATTGAACTTGTTAAAAATGTAAAAGCAGAATTGAAACAAGCTAAGTTATATTATGGCGGTGGCATTTCTAATGCAGAACAAGCGAAAGAAGTAGCGCAGTATGCCGATACAGTAGTTGTTGGAAATGTTATTTATGATGATATAAAATCGGCGTTAAAAACAGTTAAAGCAGTAAAAGGAGAGTAGGTGCAGGCGTATATGAGTATGACGGATAAGTTATTAAATGGTTTAAATCCACAGCAACAAAAAGCAGTGCAAACAACGAATGGACCGCTGCTATTAATGGCGGGAGCGGGTAGTGGTAAAACACGTGTGTTAACACATCGTATTGCATATTTACTTGGTGAAAAAGGTGTAGCGCCATGGAATGTACTAGCTATTACCTTTACAAATAAGGCTGCTCGTGAAATGCGCGAGCGTATTGATACACTTGTCGGACCAGAAGCAGAAGATATTTGGATTTCTACGTTCCACTCTATGTGTGTACGTATTTTACGACGTGATATCGATCGTATTGGTATTAATCGTAACTTTACAATCTTAGATTCAGGCGATCAGTTAACTGTAGTCAAAAAAATTATGAAAGAGCGTAATATTGATCCGAAGAAATTTGAGCCGCGCTCTATTTTAGCCGGTATTAGTAATGCGAAAAATGAACTGTTATCTGCAGATAAATATGCAAAAAAAATTACAATCGCTGATCCATATGAAAAATTAACGAGCGATGTATATACAGAATATCAAAAACGTCTTTTGAAAAATAACTCATTAGACTTTGATGATTTAATTATGACAACGATTCAGCTATTTGAACGTGTTCCAGAAGTACTAGAGTTTTATCAGCGTAAGTTCCAATATATTCACGTGGATGAGTATCAAGATACGAACAAAGCGCAGTACCTTCTTGTTAAACATTTAGCAGCACGTTTTAAAAACCTTTGTGTTGTGGGTGACTCAGACCAGTCTATTTATCGCTGGCGTGGTGCGGATATTTCGAACATTTTGTCATTCGAAAAAGACTATGAGAATGCGCAAGTTATTCTGTTAGAACAAAACTATCGTTCGTCACAAAATATTTTAAATGCAGCCAATGCTGTTATTGAAAAAAATACGAATCGTAAACCGAAAAAATTATGGACAGACAACCAAGTTGGGAGCAAAATTTCGTATTATCGTGCTGCAACTGAAAAGGACGAAGCGTATTTTGTTGCGAAAAAAATTCGTGATGATATTCAAATGGGGAACCGAAAATATACTGACTTTGCAGTATTATATCGTACGAATGCTCAGTCTCGTATGGTTGAGGAGATTTTCCTGAAATCTAATATCCCTTATAAAATTGTCGGCGGTACGAAGTTCTACGACCGTAAAGAAATTAAAGACATTTTGGCGTACTTACGTTTAATTGGGAATCCTGATGATGAGATTAGTTTCGCACGTATTATTAACATGCCGAAGCGCGGGATTGGTGCGACTTCTATCGATAAAATTATTAATTACGGTGTGCAAAACGGAATTTCATTAACGGCTATATTTGATGAAATTGAGCATGTTGGTGTAAGTGCAAAAATTACAAAGGCAGTAAAAGAATTCGCAAGTTTACTACACAACTGGGTAAATATGCAAGAGTACTTATCTGTTACAGAATTAGTAGAAGAAGTCATTGAAAAAACAGGATATCGCGAGATGTTGAAAAATGAGCGTTCTTTAGAAGCAGAAGGCCGTTTAGAAAACTTAGATGAGTTTTTATCTGTTACGCAAACGTTCGAATCTCAAAGTGAAGATAAGAGCCTTGTTGCATTCCTAACAGACTTAGCTCTTGTCGCGGATATTGATCGTGTAGATGAAGATCCAACTGCTGGTGAAGAAGTTATTTTAATGACGATGCACTCAGCAAAAGGGCTAGAGTTCCCTGTAGTCTTTATCGTTGGTTTAGAGGAAGGAATATTCCCGCATACGCGTTCTCTTATGGAAGAAGATGAAATGCAAGAAGAGCGTCGTCTTGCTTATGTAGGTATTACTCGTGCAGAAGAAGAATTATACTTATCGAATGCACAAATGCGTACTTTATTTGGTAGGACAAGTATGAATGCAGCATCTCGATTTATTACAGAAATCCCGGCAGAGCTGGTGGAACCATTAAATGAAACAGCGCCGAAGCGTGAAACTTCGTTTAGTGCAAAAGGAAGAACGACAGGAGCTGCGGCAACAACAACACGCTCTCGTTCAGCTTTCGTACGTCCCGCTGTTAAGACAACAGGCGGCGAGCAAATTGGCTGGGCAGTAGGCGATAAAGCTTCCCACCAAAAATGGGGAGTCGGTACAGTTGTAAGTGTAAAAGGCGAAGGTGATTCAAAAGAATTAGATATCGCGTTCCCAAGCCCGATTGGTGTTAAACGTTTATTAGCAAAATTTGCACCTGTGACGAAACAATAGGAAAGGAATGAGGATATGTCAAAAGAGATAGCAAAAAAACGTATAGAAGAACTACGTGATTTGTTAAATACATTTAACTATCAATATCACGTATTAGACAATCCTTCTGTTTCTGATGCGGAGTATGACCGTAATATGCAGGAGCTTATAAAATTAGAAGCAGAGAATCCAAAGTTCATGAGTGAAGACTCTCCCTCCGTGCGCGTTGGGGGAACTGTTCTTGATATATTTGAAAAAGTAACGCATAAGTCACCGATGTTAAGTTTAGGGAATGCATTTAACGAAGGAGATTTGCGTGATTTTGACCGAAGAGTACGTCAAGGAATTGATGATGCGAATGTAAGATATATATGCGAATTAAAAATTGACGGACTTGCTGTTTCACTTCATTATGAAAAAGGACGCTTTATTCAAGGTGCAACACGTGGTGATGGTATAACAGGTGAAGATATTACCCAAAACTTGAAAACGATTAAAGCAATTCCACTTCGATTAAATGAAGAGGTAACGTTAGAAGCGCGAGGCGAGGCTTATATGCCGAAGCGTTCATTCGTTAAACTAAATGAAGAAAAAGAGCAAAACGGTGAAGATGTATTTGCGAATCCGCGTAATGCGGCAGCAGGTTCAATACGTCAACTTGATACGAAAATTGCAGCAAAGCGTAACCTATCCATGTTTGTATATGGTCTTGCAAATGTAGAAGAAAAAACAATTTCATCGCATAGCGAATCACTTGATTTCTTAGGTGAACTGGGGTTTAAGACAAATCCAAATCGCCGTACATGTGAAACAATTGAAGAGGTTATAGCTTATGTAGAAGAATGGCAGGAAAAACGTCCGAATCTTGATTATGAGATTGATGGGATCGTTATAAAAGTAGACGATGTTGCTCTTCAAGAAAGCCTAGGAACTACTGCAAAGAGTCCAAGATGGGCGATTGCTTATAAATTCCCGGCTGAAGAAGTTGTAACGAGATTAACGGGCATTGAATTAAGTGTTGGCCGTACAGGGGTTGTAACACCGACTGCAGAGTTAGAACCAGTACGAGTGGCTGGTACGATCGTTCGTCGTGCTTCCTTACATAACGAGGATTTAATTCGTGAAAAAGACATTCGAATTGGTGACTACGTTGTTGTGAAAAAGGCTGGAGATATTATTCCTGAAGTTGTGAACGTTATTTTTGATAAGCGTAATGGTGAGGAAGAAGAATACCGCATGCCAACGCATTGTCCGGCATGTGAGAGTGAACTAGTTCGTTTAGAAGAAGAGGTTGCACTTCGTTGTATAAATCCAACTTGTCCTGCACAAATTCGCGAGGGATTAATTCATTTCGTTTCAAGAAATGCAATGAATATTGACGGACTTGGCGAGCGTGTCATCACACAGCTCTTTGATGCAGATTATATTCGTACGTTTGCAGATTTATATGCATTGACGAAAGAACAATTACTACAGCTAGAGCGTTTTGGTGAAAAATCAGCAACAAATTTAATACAAGCAATTGAGAATTCGAAGGAAAACTCGTTAGAGCGATTATTATTTGGCCTTGGAATTCGCCATGTCGGAGCGAAAGCAGCACGTACATTTGCAGAGCATTTTGAAACGATGGATGCACTTGTGAAAGCGACGGAAGAGGAGCTAAAATCAATTAATGAAATTGGTGAAAAAATGGCGCAATCCGTTGTGACATATTTTGATAATGAAGATGTATTAGAGCTATTACAACAGTTTAAAGAGTATGGCGTGAACATGACATACAAAGGCATAAAAAGTGCAGATTTACAAAATGTTGAATCTTACTTTGCAGGGAAAACTGTCGTCTTAACTGGGAAATTAGAAGTGATGGGACGCAGTGAAGCGAAGAAGAAGATTGAGGTATTAGGTGGAAAAGTAACAGGAAGTGTTAGTAAAAGTACGGATTTAGTTGTTGCTGGTGAAGCTGCTGGCTCAAAATTAGCGCAAGCAGAGAAGCACAATGTTGAAGTTTGGAATGAAGAGAGGTTCTTACAAGAGCTAAATAAGTAAGAGGTGCAAACTTACCATGAAAAAAATAGCATTAGCGGTATTAAGTCTTGGCCTACTTGTAAGTGGTTGTAGCGCAGGTGCCGACAAAGATGAAAAAGTGGCTGAGAAATCAGGGAAAGCAAAAGAGCAAGCAGTCGTTCCGAAGTATGCTATTTCGGATGAATATTATAAGACGACTGTTCCATTTGATGCAGGATCTGCACGTGGATTAGTTGTGCAGGGATTAAATAATCGTCTTGATATAGATGAATTTGAAACAGGATTAATGCGTATTGCAAAAGAATCATTTAATACGAAAGATTATTTCTTTAAAGGTGGAAGTACTCTAGATGATCAAACCGTAAAAATGCTTGTAAAAAGAAAGCGTACAGATGCCGAACAAAAGGAACTAGAGAGCAAATTAAAAAAAGATGCAGTTAAATTTCCGAATATAGGGCTCAATCCAGCGTTAGGCGAAGGATCAGAATCACTAGAAGTGAAAAATAAAAAAAATCCAATATATATTTCAAATATTTTAGAGCATAATTATTATGTGAAAAAAGGCGATAAAGATGTTGAACTTGGTGGTATTGTAGTTGGTTTAGCAATGAATTCTGTTCAATATTTTAATGAAGAGCATGGTTATCCGCGTGAGGCTAAAATCGAGGACGAAAAAATGTTAGCTGAAGGGAAAAAAATGGCGCAAGAAATCTTGAAAGTTATGCACCAAAAAAAGCCCGACATAAAAAACGTTCCGATTACATTTGCGATTTATCGTCAATCTCCAAAGTCTGCACTTGTGCCAGGAAACTTTGTTTCTTATGCTAATGTGGAAAAAGGTAGTGAAACGGTTGAAGATTGGAAACAAATTAACGAGAAATACTATTTGTTCCCGTCTGAACAAGCAAAAACAGACAATAAGCGTGAAGATCTTGCAAGGGTATCTAACTTCAAAGCAAAACTAAGCGATTATTTCCAAGGCGATTATTCCGCTGTTATCGGTACTGGTATGTATAGAGACGAGGAATTAAAAGAAATGAAGCTGGATATTCCTGTCCAGTTTAATGGAAAAGCGGAAATAATTGGTTTTACACAATATGTAGCAGGGCTTGTTATGGAATACTTCCCAAATTATATGAGAGTACAAGTAACAATTAAATCTGTAGAACGTCCAGAAGCGATTATTATACGTGAAGCGAAGCAAGATGAGCCACTCGTAAAAATTTTAGATTAAAGATAAAAGCTGTTCCACAAAGGAACAGCTTTTTTTCTTGAGGAATTTTGTTATAATTTTAAATGTTATAAATAAGGGGATAAGGGGTAAAGGTCATGGACGAACTAAGTCTTCAAGTCATTATTTTATTAATTGCATTCGGATTTTTAGCAGCTTTTATTGATTCAGTTGTTGGAGGTGGAGGATTAATTTCGCTTCCTGCACTAATGTTTGTCGGTTTGTCACCAGCTTCGGCAATTGCAACGAATAAATTAGCTGCAACGATGGGGACGTTTACGAGTGCAATTTATTTTATTCGATCAGGAAAAGTCGATTTTAAAATTGTAGGAAAGTTAATCCCGTTAACTATTATTGGAGCGGTCGCAGGTGCTTTAGTGGTAAAATTTATTCCACCGGATATTTTACGTCCATTAGTACTTGTAATGTTGGTGTTTATTGCCATTTATATTATTGCAAAAAAGGATTGGGGAAGCGTATCTACCTATAAGAAGATGACGAAAAGGAAAACATTAATATTTTTCTTTGTTATTTTAATGATAGGGTTTTATGATGGTTTTTTTGGACCAGGGACAGGATCCTTTTTAATTTTTGCATTTTTATTAATAGGTTTGGATTTTATTCAAGCAGCGGCATCTGGAAAACTTTTGAACTTTGTTAGTAATATCGTATCTTTAATTACTTTTTTATTTTTAGATATAATTCATTTTGAATACGGTATTATTATGGGATTATCAATGATTTTAGGTGCTTATTTTGGATCGAAGTTTGCAGTTCAAAAAGGCGTTGGATATGTAAGGACTTTATTTTTATTAGTTACTATATTATTGATCGGAAAAAATGTTTTGGAATATACTCATATTTTGTAGATTCATACGCATGTATGAATCTCTTTTTTTGTTATATTTTAAAAATTTATTAATTTTTAAAATATAAGTCTAGGAATATTTGAATAAATCTAAATTATCGTGTAGAATAATGTTGTAAAATGTAAACGTTTTTCTAAGGGGAGGCTAAAAAGAATGGTAGTAGCATACAAACATGAGCCATTTACAGATTTTTCAGTAGAGGCTAACAAATTAGCGTTTGAAGAAGGTTTAAAGAAAGTAGAATCTTATCTTGGACAAGACTATCCATTAATTATTGGGGGAGAAAAAATCACTACAGAAGATAAAATTGTTTCTGTAAACCCTGCAAATAAAGAGGAACTTGTTGGTCGTGTTTCAAAAGCAAGCCGTGAATTAGCTGAAAAAGCAATGCAAGTAGCGGATGCAACATTCCAAACTTGGAGAAAGTCAAAACCAGAAATGCGTGCAGACATTTTATTCCGTGCTGCAGCAATTGTTCGTCGTAGAAAACATGAGTTCTCTGCTATCCTTGTAAAAGAAGCAGGTAAACCATGGAATGAGGCAGATGCTGATACAGCGGAAGCAATCGACTTTATGGAATATTATGCTCGTCAAATGTTGAAATTGAAAGACGGTATTCCAGTAGAAAGCCGTCCAATTGAATATAATCGTTTCTCTTACATTCCATTAGGAGTAGGTGTTATCATTTCTCCTTGGAACTTCCCATTCGCAATTATGGCAGGTATGACAACAGCTGCTTTAGTTTCTGGTAACACAGTATTACTAAAACCAGCTAGTACAACTCCTGTAGTAGCTGCGAAATTCATGGAAGTATTAGAAGAAGCTGGCTTACCAGCTGGCGTAGTAAACTTCGTGCCAGGTAATGGTTCTGAAGTTGGTGACTACTTAGTAGATCATCCTCGTACACGTTTCGTAAGCTTCACTGGATCTCGTGATGTAGGTATCCGCATTTATGAGCGTGCAGCGAAAGTAAATCCAGGTCAAATCTGGTTAAAACGTGTTATCGCTGAAATGGGCGGTAAAGATACAATCGTTGTTGATAAAGAAGCAGATCTTGAATTAGCAGCTAAATCTATCGTTGCATCAGCATTCGGATTCTCAGGACAAAAATGTTCTGCATGTTCTCGTGCTGTAATCCACGAAGATGTATATGATCACGTATTAAATCGTGCTGTTGAATTAACAAAAGAATTAACAGTTGATAACCCAGCTGTATTAGGTACAAATATGGGTCCTGTTAATGACCAAGCTGCATTCGATAAAGTAATGAGCTATGTTGCAATTGGTAAAGAAGAAGGTAGAATCCTAGCAGGTGGCGAAGGAGACGATTCTAAAGGCTGGTTCATCCAACCAACAATCGTTGCTGATGTTGCAGAAGATGCTCGCTTAATGAAAGAAGAAATCTTCGGACCAGTAGTAGCATTCTGTAAAGCAAAAGACTTCGATCATGCACTTGCAATTGCAAACAATACAGAATACGGTTTAACAGGAGCAGTTGTTTCTAATAACCGCGACCATATTGAAAAAGCACGTGAAGACTTCCATGTAGGTAACTTATACTTCAACCGTGGATGTACTGGTGCAATCGTAGGTTACCAACCATTCGGTGGCTTTAACATGTCTGGTACAGACTCTAAAGCTGGTGGCCCAGATTACTTAGCACTTCACATGCAAGCAAAAACTACTTCTGAAACTTTATAAGAAATAGTAGAGGAGCTTTTCACAGAATGTGAAGAGCTCCTTTTTAAATTAGAATCCCATATATTACTATTATGCGAAGAGGACGAGCTAAACCCTATTAATAGCGGGACAAACATGTAAATAGAAATAAAGTGACGGGAAAAGTTGATTTATTAGTCACATTTTTTAGTATTCATTTTAAGAATTTCCTGTATAATACAATTTGAAAGAAAATCTATGGTTTGACAAGAAACACTCTTTTCGGTTTTGCTCACTGAATGGAGTGTTTTTTTGTAACCAAAAATTCCTCTGTACTCATTGCATTTGCATATACTCCATTTAAACTGGCCAAAATTGTATTGTGAATATAAACAGCTGGTATAGTAGCATTCTTAAAAGAAAGATCTTTTGTAGCACAAGCATCGTGTATAACGGTACAATGAAAGCCGAAATCAAAAGCAGCTCTTACGGTAGCATCAATACACATATGAGTCATCATCCCGCATATGACGATGTGTTCAATGTCTAAACGTTGTAATTGTTCTAAAAGATTAGTTTCTCGGAAGCTATTTGGATAATGTTTGAGTATAACAGTTTCTTCTCTAAGCGGACGGACATTCTCGTGAATATGGACACCTTCTGTATTAGGTAGGAAAAAAGTAGCATCATCTTTTATTGCTACATGCTGGATATGAAAAATAGGTTCGTCGTTCATTCTAAAGTGTTTTAGTAGCTCACTGGCATACTCACTTGCTTCTACCGGATTGCGCAATTCCATCTTTCCATTTGGAAAATAATCATTTTGGATATCAACGAGTAATAGAGCTGTTTTCATATATTCACCTTCCTCTGATTTCATATTCAAATAATAGTATTCAATTCATAGAAAAAATAATCCTTTTAAAAAATATGAGGGAGAAGAATTTTACATAACCTTCAAGATTACTATTTTATTATGAATTTTTATTTGAAAATTCTAATAAAGAAATAATTAATATTTTTCTAAAAAATGTATTGACTCTCACTATTCTGAGTTCTATAATGAGAATTAATTAAACGACAATTAAATCGATACATTCTTATCCAGAGAGGTGGAGGGACTGGCCCTACGATACCTCAGCAACGGGTTTTTTAATACCGTGCTAACTCCAGCAAGTCTTTATAGGCTTGGAAGATGAGAAGATGTGAACGAGTACATATAAGTGCTCTCCTTCTTATCTTTTATTACTGATAAGAAGGAGAGCACTTTTTATTTTACCTCGAAAGCTCTACTTCTAGTTTTTACAGCATATAGGAGGGAAGAAAATGATTTCTTTTAATAACGTAAGTAAAGTATATGAATCAGGTGGGCAATCTGTTCATGCTGTGGAGGATGTAACATTATCAGTTGAGAAGGGCGAAATTTTTGGCATTATCGGATTTAGTGGTGCTGGAAAGAGTACTTTATTACGCCTAGTAAACATGTTAGAGAGACCGACTGCAGGAACGATCTCAATAGATGATAAAGATATTACATCATTATCAACGAAAGAATTACGGAAACTTAGACAAAGAATTGGGATGATTTTCCAAAGTTTTAATTTATTTAATTCAAGAACAGTGTTTGGGAATATTGCTTATCCATTAAAGTTAGCGAAAGTACCAAAGAATGAAATAAAAGAAAGAGTCAATGAACTGCTGAAGTTTGTAGGGCTAGAAGATAAAGCAAACTATTATCCGGAGCAGTTATCAGGCGGACAAAAGCAACGTGTTGGGATTGCTAGGGCACTTGCAACATCACCAGATATACTTATATGTGATGAGGCAACATCAGCCTTAGATCCAGAAACAACGACAGAGATTTTAAACTTATTAAAGAAAGTCAATCGTGAATATAATTTAACAATTCTTCTTATTACACATGAAATGCATGTTGTGAAAGAAATTTGTCACCGTGTAGCTGTAATGGAGAAGGGAAAAGTTATTGAAGAAGGAAAACTGTTTGATGTTTTCACACAACCAAAAACAAAGACAACTCAAAACTTTGTACGTTCTGTTATTAATGACCACTTGCCAGAAAGTGTTCTAGCGAAAATTCAAAATGGTGGTCAGATTTATCGCTTAACTTTTACTGGTGAGGAGACAGGACAGCCGGTACTATCATATATCGCAAAAAACTATAACGTCGATGTAAATGTACTGTACGGAAATATTATTGAACTTCAAAATGTGCTATTTGGAAATCTTCTTGTAGAATTGCAAGGTGAACAGAAGGAAATTCAAAAAGCATTACAACATCTAAGACTGCAAGTGAAGCTGAAGGAGGTAGAAGCTCATGCGAGTTGATTGGAGTATATTTTGGCCTCGTATATTAGATGCGACGGGGGACACCCTCTTAATGGTAATTGTAACCCTTATATTCGCTACAATTCTCGGTATACCTCTAGGTTTACTTTTATATGTAACGAGAAAAGGTAATTTTTTAGAAAATAAATGGGTTTTTTCTATTCTTAACGTCATCATTAATACAATTCGTCCAGTTCCATTCATTATCTTTTTAGTAGCTTTAAGCCCACTAACAAGAAGCGTGATTGGAACGACGATTGGAACAGCGGCAGCAATCTTCCCAATGACGTTAGTGGCATCTATTGGTATTGCTAGAATGGTTGAAACAAATCTTGTCTCAGTTCCGAAAGGAGTAATTGAAGCTGCACAAGCGATGGGCGCTTCACCACTTAGAATTGTTTTTGAAATTCTCGTGCCAGAAGCGTTAGCACCATTGATCTTAGGTGTTACGTTTATGACAGTTGGTTTAATTGAATTTTCTGCAGTTGCTGGGCTTGTCGGTGGTGGTGGTCTTGGTGACTTAGCAATGACATATGGTTATCAACGTTTTGATACATCAGTTATGTTCGTAACGGTCGTTTTACTTATTATTCTCGTACAGATAGCTCAAAATTTAGGGAACTACTTTGCGAAAGTCTTTTTACGCAGATCATAAAAAGGAAGAGGGGAAAAGAAAATGAAGAAAATTTTAGCATTTGCATTATCAGCGATTGTAGGAATTTCAGCACTAAGCGGCTGCTCAGGTGGAGACACGGGTGCAGGAGCGAAAGAGAAAGTAGTTCGCGTCGGTGTAACTGGAACGGATGGAGACGTTTGGGAAATTTTGAAGAAAAAAGCTGAAAAAGAAGGGATTAAAATTAAACTGGTTGAGTTCTCTGATTATACAACGCCAAATAAAGCGTTAGCTGATGGAGATATTGAATTAAACTCATTCCAGCATATTGCTTTCTTAGAGCAATTTAAAAAGGAGCATAAGTTAGATATTACAGCTGTCGGTACAACACAAATTGCACCAATGGGCTTATTCTCTGAAAAATATAAGAAAGCAAATGAAATCCCAGATGGTTCAGAAATTGCTATTCCAAATGATCCAACGAACCAAGCACGTGCATTAAAACTTCTTGATGCAGCGGGGTTATTGAAACTTAAAAAAGATTTTGGTCTATTTGGGGATCCAAGTGGTATCGCTGAAAATCCGAAGAAGTTAAAAATTACACCGGTTATTGCACAGCAAACACCTCGTGTATTAAAAGATGTAGCAGCTTCAGTTATTAATAACGGTGTGGCTGGTCAAGCTGGATTAGATCCAGCGAAGGATCCTATTTTCTTAGAAGATCCAAAGAATGAAAATGCGAAGCCTTATATTAATATTTTCGCAGCTCGTACGAAAGATAAAGATGATCCAACACTGAAAAAAGTAATTGAATTATATCATTCAAAAGAAGTAACAGATGCAGTTAAGAAAGAAACAAAGGATGGTTCAATTTCAGTAGATCTTTCACTTGAGGAGCTTGAAAAAATCGTAAAATAATCATTGGGTTTAATGAACTAACAGAAGGAACCCCTCCGCTGTTAGTTCGTTCAACATATAATCTACTTAACAAACAAAACCCTAATTTTGTACCTTCCAATTTTGTATAACGTAGAATCCAATGTTTGTTAAGTAGAGTGATGGACCGGGAGTTTTCCTGGTCTTTTTTTATTACTGAAAGCAGCTAGCGAATAGTAAGGTAATCCAAATTATAATGGGATAAGAAAGTAAGCTGAAAATGAGTGTAATTACGAATTGCTTTTTATGAATTAATTGTTTTTTGGATGAAAAAAAGAAAATAGAAAAGATAACAATGAAAACTGAGGATATTACGCCAGGATTATAGGAGCGATAAATCAAAAACAAAATAATATGTTGCACAGCGTTAAAGAAAATGGCTCCTTGTATAAAAATAATCCAGTGTATAGAAGACAAGAAGTTTAGTTGATATAGAAAGACGATAAGTACGACGAAGATTGTTAATATGGAAATGGCAATGAAAAATTGTTGGCTAGTTATAAGATGAATTGAAAATTGATTAGCAAGATATTGTGGCATTTGGAAAGCTTCTTCAAGGTTATGAATGAAAAATAATAAAGGAATGATCCAAAGCGTAATAGTGGAATGTTTTTTTAGCAACTTATATCACTCCAATAAAGTATAGAAAGCCTAAAAAGGCCCTCTATACAGAGATGATTATTCAATTATGATACTTTTTAAATTATCTTCATGATGCTTTCGTTCTTTCGGATAAGCAGCTAGCTCCTCTTGCAAAATACTTAGCATTTGCTTAGCTGATTGCTGGACTGGAGTAGGTAGCTCTTCTAATATACGCATACCGACTCTTACTTTTGTCCGAATTACTTTTCGTAGTAATTCCTCATGCATGCACCACACCTCCAAATCGAATGTTTAGTACATCCTCTTCAAACTTGGCTCCTTGAATAGAAAGGTGTGTTAATGTTTTTGGTAATGTGATGTTCCGTTTAACAGAGCCGGCTCGAATAATAAGCTCATCACCTTTTTGATTTAATGAAAGTTCACTTTTGTTTGAGAAGGGGATGGACAGAACGAAAATATATTCATCGCCATCTTTTTTCACATATTGTGTGCGACCATTGAATTTCACTTCAGTAGGAGAGGAATCTGATTTAAATAAAGCATCTCCTACACGCTCTAACATAGGTAAGCCAACAACTTCTTGTTCAAACATAGGAGCTTCGTAAATAGGAAGTGGATCAAAACTATTTTGAATTAATGTTTTATATTTTTTTTGCGTATCTTTCCATGCTTGAAAATAAGGGTCGGTGACAGTGTTAGGGATAACGCGGTTAATCATAATCGCATCTACGTTATAATCGTATAAATTTAAATACGTAAAGCTACGCTGAGCTTCTTTAATGACCATTTTTTCGGGATTTACAACGATGCGGATACTTGTTATTTCTCGGTTCGATAAAATATCTCTCATTTCTCCAAGCTGTTCAAGTGTATTTGTTAATTCGTCCATAATATCATCGGTTGGAAGGGGGACACCAAGAAGTGGTTGAGCTACAGGACGAACGACTTTTAAAACTTTTCTTTTAATAGGAAATAATTTTTCCATCCACCAGCCGAGCATGTCTGGAAAACTAAGCATTGCTAATGTTTCTCCTGTTGGAGCGCAATCAATGATGATAACGTCGTATGTGTTTTTTTTATAATAATCGAGCACGCGAAGTAAGCTAATTAAATCTTCCATACCAGGAAACATAGTTAATTCTTCTGTTGTAATATCATCAGCTGCTTTGGAAGTGAATAACAAGGTAATGTATTTCTGTAACTTTCCCCAGCCTTTTTCCATTTCATAAATCGTATTAATCTCTTGTGCCCACAAGTTTTCGCGAATTTCTAATGGCTCAGAAGATAGCTTTATACCAAATGAATCTCCTAAACTATGAGCAGGATCTGTACTCATTACTAATGTTTTTAATCCTTGTTTTGCGCTTTGAAGTGCTGTTGCTGCTGAAATGCTAGTTTTTCCTACGCCGCCTTTACCTGTATACAAAATAATTCTCATCATTCTATCCCCTTTATTTCGGTTATCGAATATTACGAACATCGAAGTATTTAAGCGAATAAAAACCCAGTTAGGGCTTTATCACGCATTAACGGGCAGTAAGACTTCCGTCCAAAAATTCGGCTGGAGCAAAGAAATTAGGTGGGAGGTCAACTGCCCGTAAATGCCCGATTGGTTCAACTAATAATCAGTGAGGGATGAGAAAACCCCTCACTGATTAAAGTTTCACTTTATTCAATCGGAATGTTTTTCATTCTAGGTGTAGAAACCTTTTCTTCTGTTTTTTGCTGTGTCGTAGCAATGTGATTCATAATCTTTTGGAAGATTTGTAGTAAGAATGCTTTTTCTTCTTCTGACAATGCTTCTGTCATTAAGCTAAAGTAATGGGCTGCATTTTGTTTTACTTCTTGAACGAGCATTACGCCGTTTTCTGTTAAACGAATTAATACAATACGTCGATCGTTTTCATCACGGTACCGTTCAATATACCCCTTTTTTACAAGGCGATTTACAACACCTGTCGTTGTACTCATCGGTATATCAAGAAGGTCAGCAATTTTTGTCATTGTAATATCTGTATTTCGCTCCATCCAAAGTAAACAAAATACTTCTGTCTTTGAAAGTGTTAAATCAAGGCTTACCCATTCTTCAGGATAGAAAAGTTTCTTGGCGTTATCTAGCAGTAAGTCTAAAAAATGTTCATATTGCAACAATTAATTCCACTCCCGTATATTTCGAGGTTCGTAATATTTATTTTTATTTTATGAAGAATAGAAATAAATGTCAATAATTTTAATTATTTTTTCAGATTAGAAAGAAAACAATCTTTAAAATGGCATTTTTTTATGATAGATTAATAAATAGAAAAATAATTTTACATAAAAATCCATAACGGTAAATATATTTATCTATAATGGATGTGCATCTAACAAGGGGGATAATGATGAGAAGAAGAAATACGCAAGCGTTCACGTTTTTAGCATGGACTTCATTTGTTTGTGCGCTTTCAGGGATGCTAATTGGGATTTACACGTTAGATGAAACGCTTAGTGTAAAAGGGTACTATTTAATTGGAACGTTATTTTTAACGATGTCTTGTTTTGTATTACAAAAAACAATTCGTGATAATGAAGAAGATAACGAGAGATTTCCAAAAAATAAACCGTTAGATAAAGAGTAAATTGTAAAGAAAGGCGTTTGCCTTTCTTTTTTTATGTAAAAATGCCGTAAGTGCCATGTGTTGACTTGCTTGAAGTACTGAAAATTTGGTATCATCAATAGTATTGTAGATTGAACGATATATTATGGAGGTGGCCTAGCCGTGTCAAGAATTTCCGTTGAGAATGTAAAGCACGTAGCACATTTAGCACGTCTTGCAATTACTGATCAAGAAGCAGAAAAATTTCAAAAACAACTAGATGCAATTGTTACATTTGCAGAACAGTTAAATGAATTAGATACAACAGATGTAAAACCAACAACTCATGTATTAACTATGAAAAATGTTATGCGTGAAGATGTGCCAGAAAAAGGTTTACCAGTAGAAGAAGTATTAAAAAATGCACCGGATCACAAAGATAATCAAATCCGTGTTCCAGCAGTATTAGAATAGAGGAGGGGAATTTCGATGTCATTATTTGATCATTCTGTATCAGAGTTACATAAGAAGTTAAACAACAAAGAAATTTCCGTTACGGATTTAGTAGAAGAATCTTACAAACGTATTGCGGATGTTGAAGATAACGTAAAAGCTTTTCTTACATTAGATGAAGAAAATGCACGCGCGAAAGCGAAAGAATTAGATGCTAAGATCGGCG
This sequence comes from Bacillus cereus group sp. N31, assembly GCF_016483245.1. Lineage (NCBI taxonomy): Bacteria > Bacillati > Bacillota > Bacilli > Caryophanales > Bacillaceae > Bacillus > Bacillus cereus group sp. N31. Next base: position 32,584 of record NZ_JAEHCH010000017.1, read on the forward strand.
CTGAAGATAATGGTTTGTTATTCGGTATGCCAATCGGTGTAAAAGATAACATTGTAACTAACGGTCTTCGTACTACTTGTGCGAGCAAAATGTTAGCAAACTTTGATCCAATTTACGATGCGACAGTTGTGCAAAAGTTAAAAGCTGCTGACACAGTTACAATCGGTAAATTAAATATGGACGAGTTCGCAATGGGTTCTTCAAATGAAAACTCAGGTTTCTACGCTACAAAAAATCCCTGGAACTTAGATTACGTTCCAGGCGGATCTAGTGGTGGTTCTGCAGCAGCTGTAGCAGCAGGAGAAGTATTATTCTCTCTAGGTTCTGATACAGGTGGTTCTATTCGTCAGCCAGCTGCATATTGCGGTGTTGTAGGTTTAAAACCAACTTACGGACGCGTATCTCGTTACGGATTAGTAGCATTCGCATCTTCACTTGACCAAATCGGACCGATTACACGTACAGTAGAAGACAATGCATACTTATTACAAGCTATTTCAGGTATTGACCGCATGGATGCAACTTCTGCAAATGTTGAAGTTGGAAACTACTTAGCTGGTTTAACAGGCGATGTTAAAGGTTTACGCATTGCTGTACCGAAAGAATACTTAGGCGAAGGTGTTGGCGAAGAAGCTCGTGAGTCAGTACTAGCTGCTTTAAAAGTATTAGAAGGTATGGGCGCAACTTGGGAGGAAGTATCTCTTCCACACTCTAAATACGCTCTAGCAACGTATTACTTATTATCTTCTTCTGAAGCATCTGCTAACCTTTCACGCTTTGATGGCGTACGTTACGGTGTTCGTTCTGATAATGTAAATAACTTATTAGATCTTTACAAAAACACACGTAGCGAAGGTTTCGGTGACGAAGTAAAACGCCGTATTATGCTTGGTACATTTGCACTTAGCTCTGGTTACTATGATGCATATTACAAAAAAGCACAACAAGTACGTACATTAATTAAAAACGACTTTGAAAATGTATTTGCTAACTACGATGTTATTATTGGACCAACAACGCCAACTCCAGCATTTAAAGTGGGCGAAAAAGTGGATGATCCAATGACAATGTATGCAAACGACATTTTAACAATCCCAGTAAACTTAGCAGGTGTTCCAGCGATTTCTGTTCCATGTGGATTCGGTGCTAATAGTATGCCACTTGGATTACAAATCATTGGTAAACACTTCGATGAAGCGACAATTTACCGCGTTGCACATGCGTTTGAGCAAGCAACAGACTATCATACAAAAAAAGCAAGTCTGTAAGGAGGCGAGCATAGATGAATTTAGAAACAATTATTGGTTTAGAGGTTCACGTTGAGTTAAAAACAAATTCGAAAATTTTCTCTGCGAGTCCAACAGAATTCGGAGCAGAGCCAAATACACAAACGAGTGTAATTGACTTAGGATACCCAGGGGTACTTCCAACTTTAAATAAAGAAGCAGTTAACTTTGCAATGAAAGCTGCAATGGCATTAAACTGCGAAATCGCAACGGAAACGAAGTTCGACCGTAAAAACTATTTCTATCCAGATAATCCGAAAGCTTACCAAATCTCTCAGTTTGATAAGCCAATTGGAGAAAATGGTTGGATTGAAATCGAAGTAGATGGCAAAAAGAAACGTATCGGTATTACACGTCTTCATTTAGAAGAAGATGCTGGTAAATCAACGCATACAGCTGACGGGTCATTAGTAGACTATAACCGTCAAGGTATGCCTTTAATCGAAATCGTGTCTGAGCCAGATATGCGTACGCCAGAAGAAGCATACGCATACTTAGAGAAGTTGAAATCAATCATTCAATACACTGGCGTATCTGATTGTAAGATGGAAGAAGGTTCTCTACGTTGTGATGCGAATATTTCCCTTCGTCCAGTGGGACAAGAGAAATTCGGTACAAAAGCAGAACTGAAAAACTTAAACTCATTCACTTACGTACAAAAAGGTCTTGAGCACGAACAAGTGCGTCAAGAAAAAGAATTGTTATCTGGTGGTATCATCCAACAAGAAACACGTCGTTATGATGAAGCAACGAAGAAAACAATCTTAATGCGTATAAAAGAAGGATCTGACGATTACCGTTACTTCCCAGAGCCAGATTTAGTTGAACTTTATATCGATGATGCGTGGAAAGAAGAAGTGCGTGCTTCTATTCCAGAACTTCCAGATGCACGTAAAGCTCGCTACGTTGCTGAAATTGGATTACCAGCTTATGATGCACACGTATTAACATTAACGAAAGAGATGTCTGATTTCTTTGAAGCAACAATTGCAGATGGAGCAGATGCGAAATTAACATCAAACTGGTTAATGGGTGAAGTACTTGCATACTTAAACAAACAACAAAAAGAATTAAAAGATGTTGCATTAACGCCTGCTGGTTTATCTAAAATGGTTCAATTAATTGAAAAAGGTACAATTTCTTCTAAAATCGCGAAGAAAGTATTTAACGAGTTAATTGAAAAAGGTGGAGATCCAGAAGAAATCGTTAAAGCGAAAGGTCTTGTTCAAATTTCTGACGAAGGTACACTTCGTAAAGTCGTAACAGAAATCCTTGATAATAATGAACAATCTATTGAAGACTTCAAAAACGGTAAAGACCGTGCAATTGGCTTCTTAGTTGGTCAAATTATGAAAGCGACAAAAGGACAAGCAAACCCACCGCTTGTTAACAAAATCTTACTTGAAGAGATTAATAAGCGATAAAATAAGAGAGAGATTCTTATTTTTGAACGCTAAAATAGTATAGATTCTTAAAGATTAAACAGAAAAAACACCCTTATTTGGGTGTTTTTTCTGAGTTAATCAAACGTTTGTTTAAATGGTGAAAAATAATTTAAATAAACGTTTGATTAACTGTCAAAAGTGAAAAAATGTTTGTATAGCAACTATGGTATGATAGTTGCAAAAAGGTGGGAATAATGATAAATCTAGACATAGAGGTTTTTTTTCATCTCATGAAATAATAGATAATTATTATTCGTTATATTTAAATTTTTATGGAAGAATGGATAGACATAAAGTGAAACTTTAATCAGTAGTGGGGGTGTTCATCCCCCGTTGATTATTAGCCTTCACCAATCGGGTTCTTACTGCCTGTTTGAGCGGGATAAAAGAAGGATAGGAAGATGAGAGGAGGTAGGCATAGGGATACTGAATAAGAATTCGGTGTATTCTTTTTTTCAATGAATAAGGAATTTCCTGTGCTAATAAATGATGAAACGAGCAAGGATTATTTATAACCCTACTTCTGGGCGTGAGCTATTTAAGAAGAGCTTACCAGAAGTATTACAAAAATTAGAACAAGCTGGATATGAAGCGTCTTGTCATGCGACAACTGGTCCTGGAGATGCAACTGTAGCGGCGAGACAAGCTGCGGATCGTAAGTTTGATGTTGTTATCGCCGCTGGTGGTGACGGTACGTTAAACGAAGTGGTAAATGGTTTAGTAGGACATGAGCATCGTCCGAAGTTTGGAATTATTCCAGTTGGAACGACAAATGACTTCGCACGTGCGATCGGTGTACCTCGCGCTATAGAAGAGGCAGCCGATATTATTTGTGAAGGGAAAACAGTTCCTTTAGATCTTGGTAGAGCGAATGATACATATTTCATTAATATTGCTGGTGGCGGCCGTATTACAGAATTAACATATGAAGTACCAAGCAAGCTAAAGACAGTATTAGGCCAACTTGCTTACTATTTAAAAGGAATAGAAATGTTACCATCATTACATCCAACATATGTTGAAATCGAGTATGATGGGAAGTTATTACAAGAAGAAATTACGATGTTTTTAATTACAAATACTCGTTCAGTTGGTGGATTTGAAAAAGTAGCACCGTATGCATCGATTAACGATGGATTATTTGACTTATTAGTGCTGAAAAAAGGTTCTATCGCTGATTTAATTAAAGCAGCAACACAAGCGCAACGTGGGGAACATATTAACAATCCGAAAGTACTATACACACAAGCGAATCGAATTAAAGTGCATTCACCAGATAAACTAATGATTAATTTAGATGGTGAGTACGGTGGGGATGCACCGATGGAATTCGAAAACATATATCATTGTCTGGAATTATTTGTTCCTGAACATCAAGAGGATGCCCTGTAAGGGCATCTTTTTTTATTAGAATTGTAAATTGGAAGTTAGTTTGATTTTTATGGTATTTTTACAATTCGTTTATTTTATATCCATATTTTATTGATACACTTAAGAGGATAAGAAATGAGAGGTAGGATGCTATGGAGAAGGTAAAAGCAATACTATTTGATAAAGATGGGACATTAATGGATTTTCACTCAATTTGGATAAAAGTAGCGGAAGAGCTTGTAGCGGAATGTATAAATTTATATCAATTACCAGAGTCAATGCAGCAAGCTTTATTAAAAGAGATTGGTGTGGATGGGGTATTTGTTCATCCAAGTAGCGCACTAGCGGCTGGAACAAGCCTCGATGTAGCAAAGGGGCTTTGTAAGTATATTAAATCATCTAAGGAAGAGGAGATGCATGAATGGGTAAGTGAAAAATTATTTTCGCTTATGTACGAGCATCGTTCCTATATGAAAATGACGGCAGATCTACCAAGAATTTTACAAAGTTTAAAAGATAAAGGATTTATTTTAGGTGTTGTTACAGCTGATGATTTTGCGCCGACAGAATTATTTTTAAAACAATATCAATTAGAATCCTTTTTTGGTTATATTGTAGCTTCTGATACGTTTCCGGCACAGAAACCTGATAAAAGAATTATAGAATCCTTTTGTGAAAGGTTTCATTTAGAGGCATGTGAGGTGGCAGTCGTTGGAGATACGCCAACCGATCTATATTTAGCTAAAAACGGTGGTGATTGTTATGCTATTGGAGTACTATCTGGTACGGGAGACCGTAAAACTTTAGAACCACTTGCGGACTTAGTCGTAGAATCTGTTGGTGAGTTTATTTCTCATTCAGGTGAGTTTATTTGGGAACAAGGAAAGTCTAGTATGCAAGGGAAATAAGTCTATAAAGACTCTTGATGAGTCTTTATAGACTTATTTTTTATGCCTGGATACAAAGAGTATAGGATGAATACTAGAACGGAAAGTTGGCATGTATTTTGCAATAAAAAGAGAAAACAATGTAAAGAAAAGGATGGGGTACGCAATGAACACAAAAAAATTTGCTAAAGTAAATGAACAAATTCCAGGACCAAAAGCAGCAACTTTATTAGAGCGCCGCCAAAATATAGTACCAAAAGGAGTAAGTAACGGCATATCAACGTTTGTACAATCTGCAAATGGAGCTCTTGTAACAGATGTTGATGGTAATCAGTATATTGATTTTGCTGGGGCAATAGGGACAATTAATGTAGGGCATTGTCATCCGGCTGTTAAAGAAGCACTTCATAAACAAGTAGATCAATACATTCATACGGGATTTAATGTCATGATGTATGAGCCATATATTGAATTAGCGGAAAAGCTTGCTGCATTAGCACCAGGAAGTTTTGATAAACAAGTACTATTTTTAAACAGTGGTGCTGAAGCCGTAGAGAATGCAGTGAAAATCGCCCGTAAATATACGAAAAGATCAGGTATTATTGCGTTTTCTAAAGGTTTCCACGGGCGTACATTGATGACAATGACGATGACAAGTAAAGTAAAGCCATATAAATTTGGATTCGGTCCATTTGCTCCAGAAGTATATAAAGCGCCATTCCCATATGAATACCGTCGTCCAGAGGGGTTAACGGAAGAGCAGTACGATGATTTTATCATTGAAGAGTTTAAGAACTTCTTTATATCAGAAGTAGCACCAGAAACAATTGCAGCTGTTGTTATGGAGCCGGTTCAAGGGGAAGGCGGATTTATCGTCCCAAGTAAGAAATTTGTTCAAGAAGTACGCAATATTTGTTCAGAACATGGCATCTTATTTGTAGCGGATGAAATTCAAACTGGATTTAGCCGTACAGGAAAATACTTTGCAATTGATCATTATGATGTCGTTCCAGATTTAATTACAGTGTCTAAGTCATTAGGAGCTGGTGTACCGATAAGCGGTGTTATTGGACGTAAAGAAATTATGAATGAGTCTGCACCTGGAGAGCTTGGTGGAACGTATGCAGGAAGTCCATTAGGATGTGCGGCTGCATTAGCGGTTCTGGATGTAATAGAAAAAGAAAAATTAAATGATAGAGCGATAGAATTAGGAAAAGTCGTAATGGACCGATTCCAAGAGATGAAAAATAAATATAATTGCATCGGTGATGTGCGCGGATTAGGGGCAATGTGTGCATTTGAGATCGTTCAAGATCGTAAGACGAAAGTGCCTGACAAAATATTAACAGCTAATTTGTGTGCGGAAGCAAATAAACGAGGATTACTTTTATTATCTGCGGGGACATATGGAAATGTTGTCCGTGTATTAATGCCATTGGTTATTACAGATGAGCAACTTGAGGAAGGTTTAACGATTATTGAAGAATCATTACAAGCTTGTTATGAGCAAGCAAATATCGCCCGTGTATAAAAACTGAATGATAAATCGCAAACATTCTAGCTGACTCTATATAAAATGCAGAAAATTCACTTTATAATAAAGGTAGTGAAGTGAATCGATGGATTTGAAGTTAGGGGTGGCTAGGATGGTTGCAGAAAAGGAACGAGTGTTAATGGATTTAAAAGATGTATTTGAATATGCGTTTGACGAAATTTTTGTTACAGATGAGCAGGGAATCGTTGTACGTGTAAATAGTACATGCGAAAGGCACTATCAACTAGCTGCTGAAGAGTTAGTAGGTAAACATGTAAAGGAACTACAAAAGGATGGGATCTTTTATCCATCCGCAACATTAGAAGTAATTGAAAAAAAGAGACCGATTGAACTCGTTCAAACGACGAAATCGGGAGAGTATTTACATGTTCGGACGAGGCCAGTTTTTGATGATGAGGGAAATTTAAGAAGAGTGATTAGTTATTCTCGAGATCTTACTGAACTCTATCAATTACGACAAAAGGTAGAGGAAATGGATAATCAGTTAAAAACATACAAAAAAGAATTAAGAGAAACATATGAACATGAAGGACTTATTTTTAAAAGCATTGCTATGCAAAAAATAATAGAAACGATTAAAAAAGTATCTGTGGTAGATAGTACTGTTCTCGTTTTAGGTGAGACAGGCGTGGGAAAAAGCCGCTTAGTACGTCATCTACATGAAGTAAGTCACCGGAAGAATGAAAGTTTCTATGAAATTAATTGTGCGGCTTTGCCAACAAATTTAATTGAATCGGAGCTTTTTGGATATTCAGGTGGGTCTTTTACAGGTGCAAATCGTGAAGGGAAAAAGGGATTATTAGAGTCAGCACATAAAGGGACTCTTTTTTTAGATGAAATTGGTGAAATGCCGCTTGAAATTCAAGCGAAGCTTCTGCAAGTATTGCAAGAAAAAACATTTCGTCCTATAGGCGGAAGAGAATTAAAAAAGGTGGACGTTCGAATTGTAGCGGCAACAAATAGAGATTTAAGTGAGATGGTGAAACGAGGAACATTTCGGAAAGATTTATATTATCGTCTGAATGTCATTCCGATTTCAATTCCGCCACTTCGGGAAAGAACAGAAGACATTTTACCACTCGTTTATCATTATTTACAGCACTTTAATAAAAAGTACGGACGTGATGTAAAGTTAGCACCTAGTACGTTACAAATGTTTGTTGGATACCCGTGGGAAGGAAACAATAGAGAAATAGAGAATGTAATTGAAAGAATTGTTATTACTGCTGACGATATCGTTACGATAGAGGATTTACCAATAGCAATGCAGGAATCAACAGTTGAACAGTCAGGTCAAAGTCTCTATAAAATGTTGGAAGAAGTGGAACGAAATATTATTTTAAAAGCGTATAAAACATGTGGATCAAGCTATAAAGTAGCAGAGTTTCTAAAAATAAGTCAATCTGCTGCCACTAGGAAGATTAAGAAGTTCATAGAGGAGGAAGAAAACATTGGATAAAAAAGCGATGTATATAAATGGTGAGTGGATTACACTGCAAGAGCAAATTGAAGTAAACAATCCAGCAACGAAAGAAATATTTGCAACTGTACCAAAGGGCGGGATAACAGAGGCAAAGCAAGCTGTTGATGCGGCGCATGAGGCTTTTAAAACATGGTCAAAATTAACAGCCGCGGATCGTGCAACGAAATTAAAAAAGTGGTTCACACTTATTGATGAAAATAAAGAAGAAATCGCAGCGATTATGACGAAGGAGCAAGGAAAGCCGTTTGCAGAAGCGCTTGGTGAAGTGAATTATGCAAATAGCTTTGTTGAATGGTATGCAGAAGAAGGGAAGCGCGTATACGGTGAAATGATTCCTGCTTCTCATCCGAACAAACGTATTTTAGTTATGAAGCAACCAGTTGGGGTTATGGCAGCTATTACACCGTGGAACTTCCCAGCGGCTATGATTACGAGAAAGGTAGCTCCAGCGCTTGCAGCAGGTTGTACAGCAGTTGTAAAGCCTGCAAGTCAAACACCGTTAACTGCATTGAAGTTAGCTGAATTAGCACACGAAGCGGACATTCCAAAAGGTGTAATAAACATTGTAACAGGTAGTGCAAAAGCAATTGCTGATACGTGGATGGAAGATGAGCGCGTTCGAAAAGTGTCCTTTACAGGATCAACGGAAATTGGGAAAGAGTTAATGACTAGCGCTGCGCAAACGATGAAAAAAGTTTCATTAGAATTAGGTGGTCACGCTCCATTTATCGTAATGAATGATGCAGATTTAGATAAAGCGGTAGAAGCCGTTATTGGTTCGAAATTCCGTAATGCAGGACAAACGTGTATATGTACAAACCGAGTATTCGTTCAAGAAGAAGTATACGAAGTATTTGTAGAGAAGTTCCAAAAGGCAGTAGGGCAACTTAAAGTCGGAGACGGATTCGGTGCGGAAACTACTGTAGGACCACTTATTGATGAGAATGCAGTTTTAAAAGTACAAGAACATATTGAAGATGCAGTTCAAAAAGGTGGAGAACTCTTATATGGAGGCCAACAGGTTACAGAGCTAGATGGACATTTCATTCAGCCGACTGTAATTGGATTGGCAAATGATACAATGCTTTGTATGACTGAAGAAACATTTGGACCCGTTGCACCAGTTGCGAAATTTAAAACAGTTAAAGAAGTAATTGAACGTGCAAACAATACACCATACGGTTTAGCTGCGTATATTTTTACGAAGGATATTAGCCAAGCGTTCCAAATTAGTGAAGCGCTAGAGTACGGTATTATCGGTTTAAATGATGGTCTTCCGTCAGTTGCACAAGCACCGTTCGGTGGATTTAAAGAAAGTGGTATCGGGCGTGAAGGCGGTCATTTCGGCATCGAGGAATATTTAGAAATCAAATACATTTCATTAGGATTATAAGTAATACACTAGAATCTCTATAAGGTAACAGAGAAGGAGATTCCAGTATGATATATTGGCTATTATTACTTGTTACAATTATTTTTGAAGTAGCTGGAACGATTGCGATGAAATTATCGAATGGCTTAACAAAGCTTGTTCCAAGTGTACTTATTTTCGTTTGTTATGGTATTTGTTTCAGTATCTTTGCTATCGTTGTAAAAAAGATTCACTTAAGTATTGCTTATGCGATCTGGTCTGGCCTAGGGACACTACTTATTACGATTATTAGTATATACTTCTTTAAAGAGCATATTAACTTATTCCAAGCGTGTTGTATTTTATTTATCGTTTTAGGTGTAATTGGACTTAAAGTATCATCGGCATCATGAGAGCTATCTTGTGTAGAAGATAGCTTTTTTCTATTTGTGTAGTTAGCAATTAATACGACAAAATATGACAAGAAAGTGTAAAGGGTTTTGTTATGATACATATGAAATGTTGTCTTATGTGGAGGAAAAAGTATGTTAAAAAAGGTGAGACAGTAGATGTAGATGGTTTGCAAGTAACTCTCGATTCAGTCCAATTAGGGTATCCAGATTACACCATAGATAAAAAGAAAGATGATATTTTAGGGATTGTTTTCAGGGTGAAAAATAATAGTAAAAAAGAAATACCTTTTGCATTTTACGAATTTGAGATTACAAATAAGAAAGGTACAAAGTTTAAAGAATATAAATATGATAGCTTCATTAGTAAAAAGGTAGCACCAGATGAAAAAATCCAAGACATCATGCGATTTGATGTAGATAAAGAAAATACATATATCGCCACATACAGGCCGGAGTTTAAACGTGAGAATAGAACGATAAAATTTGAATTGAAGCCGAACAAATAAAAACACATTGGATCATCCAATGTGTTTTTATTTTGGTTAATTTAAAATGCCCAGTTACCTTTACGGAAAATCGGCTCATGTCTTCCATCAGCTGTAATACCGTCGATATCAAGCTCAGCTGATCCGATCATGAAGTCGTTGTGTGTGATACTAGCGTTTGCGCCGTTTTCAGCAAGTTCTTCTTTAGACATTGTTTTTCCACCAACTAAGTTAAATGCGTAAGCATTTCCAATCGCAAGGTGGCAAGATGCATTTTCGTCAAATAGTGTATTGTAGAATAAAATATTTGTGTTTGAAATTGGTGAGTCATGAGGCACTAAAGCGACTTCTCCTAAGAAGTGAGAACCTTCATCTGTTTCTACTAAATGTTTTAAAGCTTCCTCACCAGATTCAGCTTTATAGTCTACGATACGCCCGTTTTCAAATGTTAACGTGAAATTATCGATAATGTTACCTGCAAATACTAACGGTTTTGTGCTAGAAACTTGGCCGTTTACCCCCGTTTTAAGTGGCATTGTAAATACTTCTTCAGTTGGAATATTAGCCATAAATGGTACGTTCTTTTCATTTAAGCTACCAGCACCAGCCCATACATGCTTCTCTGGAAGTTCAATTGTTAAATCTGTTCCAGGACCTGTATAGTGAAGAGCTTTATAATGCTTTTCGTTTAAGTAAGCCACTTTTGTATGTAATGTTTCATCGTGTTCTTTCCATGCTTCTACAGGATTTTCTAAATCAGCGCGAGTAGCTTTGAAAATAGCATCCCATAGCTTTGCTTCTTGTTCTTCTGGTGCTACGTTAGGGAATACTTTCGCAGCCCATTCTTTCGTAGGAACAGAAATTACACACCAGCTTACTTTATCGGCTTGTACATAATCACGGTATACTTTCATCGCTTCTCCAGCTACTTTATGGGCTGTTGCGATACGTGTTGCTTCTACCCCTTTTAATAAATCAGGATTTTCTGCATAAATAGACATAAATGCAGCGCCTTCTTTTGCTAATTCTTCACGAGCATGTGCTTTCCAAGAAGGGAATTCAGCGAATGCTTCTTCAGGAGCTAAATCGAACTTTAAGCGTGTTAACGTCTCATCATTCCAATCAACATATACGTGTTTTGCACCAGATTTATATGCTTTTTCTGTAACGAGGCGTACGAATTGTACAGCTTCAAGAGGTGCGCTAATTGATAAAGTTTGTCCGGGTTGAATATTAACACCAACATTAACTGCAAGGGCAGCATACTTCTCTAACGTTTGTTCAAATGACATATGTATAATCTCCTTTAGTTTGAAAGATTTCTTACTATATATAATACAAGAAAATTCTAAAAATATATATAAATATAAAGTAAAAAGAGAGCTCAAAATGTATTGAGCTCTCACATTTATTTAATGGAAGAAGCGAACTGTTCAACTGTAGTTGTATGGTGTATACGAACACGTTTCATTTTTAGCAACTCATCCGGTTCACCTTTCGTAATGAACTTTCCAGGCTTTGTTGTCGTCGCAAATTGATAATATTTCTTCGTTTCTGTAATGACTTTATCATCTACATGGCCGAATGGATAAGCAATTGCGATAACGGGCTTACCTGTTATTTTTTCTAGTTTTTCTTTCGATCCTTTTAATTCTTCTTCGTAGTTTGTAATCTTCGGTAAATCAGCATGTGTTGCTGTATGAGACTGCACTGAGAAAATACCGGAATCAACCATTTCCTTTATTTCATTTGTAGAGAGAGAGCCTTCAACATCGACATTATCAACAATCATATATTCTGTTGCTGTCGGCTTGAAAGTATCGTCTTTTAGTTTTTGCAAAATATGAAATGCATTCATATTATTTTTCATACCATCGTCAAATGTAACAAAAATTGGCTTGTTGACTTTATTAATATCGCCCCAGCGTTCAAACGTTAATAATGTATAACCGTTATCTTTTAAATATTTCATTTGGCCTTCAAAGTTAGCGGGTGATACGAATAAATCTTTAATGCCTTGTCCATGATAATCATCGATTGCATGGTACATAAGAACGGGAACCTTTTGCTCGAAAGTAATAGCAGATTTTGTGAGTGAGATGATTTTTCCATCTTCCTTGACTCCTGCTGCTTCAATTTGGAACTCACCGCGTTTTCCTTCAAATTCTTTTATGTCAAATGGAAGTGTAAATTGTTTCTCCTTTTCTTTAGAAGAAAAAGATTTAGCATGTTCCTTTCCATCCGCAGTGCGCCAAATTTTATATTGTACTTCGGTTAGAGAATCTTTTATTTCTGTAATATGGATACTTGTGTTTGTAGAATCGTGTGTAATCGGATTATAAGAAATTTTACCTTGTTCTTGCACAGTCTCCTCTTGTTTTTTAACTTCTTGAACCTTTTTCTCTTTTTTAGGTTCTGGACTTACAGTGCTAGTATTACATCCTGCTAGAATAGCAGACGTACATAAAGCAATTGCTGCGTATTTTCTCATAAAATCACCTTCTATTGTGTAGTATGTTGCATTACTTATATTTAAAATCCCCACCGCTGTAAGAGCGGTGGGGAATTACCCTTGTTTATCGTATCATTTTTAGATGGGGGATAGGTTAGTGACTGTAAACAGATCTCTTCTTTCGTTTTTTAGTAAGATTTAAAATATCTTAAGGTTTACTTTATAAGAGATGCGAATTTTTCCATGGACATATCAGGTCCTACAAAATGGCGTTTAATTAAGAGTTGCTCGTTTGGGGTACCTTTTGTAATGTGATTGCCGTGATCAGTAGTTACTGCGAACTCATAATGTTTTTTTGTTTCTTCGACAGCGGCGTCATTATAAGAGCCTACTGGGTAGGCGAGAGCGATGATCTTTTTACCGGTAAGAGTTTCGATTTTTTCTTTAGAACCGCGTAATTCCTCATCATAATTACCTGAATGAGCCATCATTGTATGATTTGCAGTATGAGATTGAATAGAAAAAATACCTGAATCTATCATTTGTTTTATATCATCTGTTGATAGACGGTTCGGTTTGTCTATCTCATTTGAAGTAAGAAATTCAGTTGCTGCAGGTTGGAATGTATCATCTTTTAATTTTTGTAAAACATGAAGAGCATTCATATTATTTTTTCGACCATCATCCATTGTTATAAAAATAGGTTTATTAACACGGTTTATATCATTCCAACGTTCAAATGTGAGCATCGTATAACCGTTATCTTTTAAATACTGCATATGTTTTTCGAATTGTTCAGGCGGTACGTATAAGCCGTAATCACCATCACTTGGTCCAGGGTATTTTTCAATCGCATGATACATCAAAAATGGTACATGTTGCTGGAATGTAATTTTAGATGTTACTAGATTTGTTTCCGTATTATCTTCTTTAATCCCTACTGTTTCAATTTGAAATTCTCCACGTTTTAAATGAAATGTTTTTAAATGAAGTGGGAGGGCAAAATCACGATCTTTTTCTTGTGAAGTAAAAGTTTGTTTGCTTTCAGGTCCATCGGCAGTACGCCAAATATTGTAACGTACTTGTTTAAATGAATCTTTTAAGTTTTTTGTATAAAGCGTGGTGTTTTGTGCGTTATATTCATACGAATCCCATGTGATAGCCCCTTGCGTTAAAGGGATTTCTACTGTTTTTGCTTGTGCTTTTTTTGGTTCAACTGCTTGTTCCGCTGTTGTTTCGTTTATTTGTTTATCACTAGCATTACTAGTGTTACAACCTACGAGAATAGCAGAGGAAAGTAAAGCGATATATGTATATTTTTTCATTCTATCATCCTTCTATTGTGTTTTAATTATAGTCACTTATACCCTTGTCCATCATATCATCATAGAATATATAGGGGAATACATTTTTGGAATAATTCGGAAAGGAGTCTTGCGTTTTTTTGGGAGTAGTTTACATATAGAAGATAGTAAAAAACTCCACTCAAACTTCATTTAGAAAAATAGAAGTAAGGTGGAGTTTTTTATTAGATAAACAATCCAGCGATTGTCGCAGATAAAATAGAAGCAAGTGTTGACGCGAATAGCATTTTCCAACCAAATTTAGATACGACGCTTCCTTGTTTTTCAGAAAGGGCACGGATTGTACCAACAATCGCACCAATTTGGCTAATACTTGCGAAGCTAATTAAGAATACTGTAACGATCCCAACTGTACGTGGAGCTAATGTTGTAACTGTTTCTTTTAAATCAAGGATTGCTACAAACTCGTTTAATACAATCTTCGTACCCATAATACCACCAGCTGGGATAATATCTTGAGTTGGAATACCCATTAAGAATGCGAATGGAGCAAGTATATAACCGAAGATTTGTTGTAACGTAATAGCATGTCCCATTGCACCTGAAGCTGCGCTAATTACGTAGTTCACAACTTCCATAACACCGATGAAAGCAATCATTAATGCAGCAACGATCCCAGCTACTTTTAAACCGTCAAGCGCACCGTTAATCATTGCGCCAATAAAACTGTCTCCGAATAGAGTTCTATCAAATTTTTGAATCACTTCGTCTTCTTTTTTCGTATCAACTGGTGTTAATAACGAACAAACGATTAAGCTTGAGAATAAGTTTAGCGGAAGAGCAGCTAGTACATATTTCGCATCTAACATCATTACGTATGATGCTGTAACAGAAGCAGAAACGGAGCTCATCGCAGAACAACAAATGATAAACATACGGTTTTTGTTAAAATGCTGTAAATCATTTTTAATAACGATTAACGCTTCACTTGAACCGAAGAATACAGAATTTACTGCGTGGAATGATTCAACGCGTGGTAAACCAGTAATTTTTGAAATTGCACCGCCGACAACGCGAACGATAAATGGTAAAACACCTAAATAACTAAAGATTGAAAGTAGTGCTGAGAAAAATACGATAATTAATAATACATTTAAGAAAAAGACAAAATCTCTTTGAATCCCATTAAAGAGAAAATCGACACCTGTCGTACCAAGTTTAATTAGTTTGTTGAAAACTTTACTAATGAAAATAATGATTTGTTGACCAACCTTTGTAGCAAACATAAACCAACCGATTAAAATTTGGAAACCAATCATAATTGCAATTGCGCGGAAGTTGATTTTACTTTTGTTGTTTGACAAAGCAAAACATAAACCTAAAACGACAAGAATACCGATAATGCTCATTACATATTGCATGTAGTTGCCCCTTTCAGAAGTTCGTATAAAGTTTGTACATAAAACGCTCGTTATATTACTAAAAATAAAACAAAGAGGTTTTATGTCATACGTAAGATGTCTGACCTTTTAGAAAAGTAAAAATAAAAAAAGACCCATATGGATTCACTTTCATCTATGAGAGAAAGCTAATCAATATGAGTCCTTTTTTGCGCATAGGCTAATATTCATTAGTTTTCCCCATAGTCCAGCAATTTAAGGTTGCCGGGTAGAAACTCTCGATCCATATTATCGAGTATATATGAGGTAACATCGTCCGTATTAAATTAGTAGTAGCGTAACATTACTAGAGAACTATCGTCAATAGCTTTTTTTCTTCCAATAGAAATAGACCATATAAGTATGATAAAATGTAACGCAGTGTTATGAAAAAGAGAGGTCGGAAAATGAGTACAAAAATGACGCCACCAGTTGAAAAAAACGAGTTTATAGATGTAGTATTTGAAGATTTAACACACGATGGTGCCGGTGTTGCGAAAGTAAAGGGTTATCCTATTTTCGTTAAAAACGGACTACCAGGTGAAGAAGCACAAATTAAAATTATTAAAGTGAAGAAAAACTTCGCGTTTGGTCGTTTGATAAAACTTCATACAGAGAGCCCGTATCGTAAAGATGCAGAATGCCCAGTATACAACCAGTGCGGCGGTTGTCAGCTTCAGCACTTAACATATGAAGGACAATTACAAGCGAAAGAAAAACAAGTACGTGACGTTATGCAGCGTATCGGTGGGTTAAGCGATGTCCCTGTTCATCCTGTACTTGGCATGAAAAACCCATGGGTATACCGTAATAAAGCACAAGTACCGATTGGGGAACGTGAAGGCGGACTTGTAGCTGGCTTCTATCGTCAAGGAACGCATGACATCATTAATATGGAATCATGCTTAATTCAGGCAGAAGAAAACGATGCATTAATTCAAGAAGTGAAACGTATTTGTGAGAAACATGGTATCTCGGCATACAATGAAGAGCGTAACAAAGGAACACTACGCCACGTAATGGCTCGCTACGGACAAGTAACAGGGGAAATTATGCTTGTCTTCATTACACGTACAGCAGAATTACCAAACAAAAAAGCAATCATTGAAGAAATTGCAGCGAAATTCCCAGAAGTAAAATCAATCGTTCAAAACGTAAATACGAAACGAACAAACGTTATTTTCGGTGATACAACGACAGTACTGTACGGATCAGAATATATTTATGACTTTATCGGTGACATTAAATTCGCGATTTCAGCACGTTCATTCTATCAAGTAAACCCAGAACAAACGAAAGTGCTATACGATAAAACGCTAGAATACGCAAAGTTAGATGGTAACGAAACAGTAATTGATGCATATTGCGGAATCGGATCAATCTCTTTATTCCTAGCGCAAAAAGCGAAAAAAGTGTACGGCGTTGAAATCGTCCCAGAAGCAATCGAAGACGCAAACCGTAACGCAGCACTAAACAACATGACAAACGCTGAATTTGGCGTAGGAGAAGCAGAAGTAGTCATTCCAAAATGGTACAAAGAAGGCGTAATCGCCGACACAATGGTCGTAGACCCACCGCGTAAAGGTTGTGACGAAGCGCTATTAAACACAATCATCGACATGAAACCAAAGCGCGTCGTATACGTATCATGTAACCCAGCAACATTAGCACGCGACTTAAAAGTACTAGAAGAAGGCGGATATAAAACACAGGAAGTACAGCCTGTTGATATGTTCCCGCATACGACTCATGTGGAGTGTGTGGCTTGGCTTAAGTTGGTATAATAGAAAAGCAGTTGATATAGGAAAAATCTATACCATCTGCTTTTTGGTTTACAAAAATACCATTCATAAGCGATTTTAGTTAAAATAAATATTGCTGATTTTCACAAATTATAAATTGAGAGTTTGAAATTGCATTCATAATGAGAGGATTTGAATTTGAAATGATAGATAATTTTTGGCGTGAATTACCACGACCATTTTTCGTACTTGCACCAATGGAAGATGTGACAGACGTCGTTTTTCGTCACGTAGTAAGTGAAGCTGGCCGACCGGATGTATTCTTCACAGAGTTTACAAACTCGGATAGCTATTGCCATCCAGAAGGTATGAAAAGTGTACGTGGCCGTTTAATTTTTACAGAAGATGAACAACCAATGGTAGCACATATTTGGGGAGATAATCCTGAATATTTTCGTCAAATGAGTATAGGTATGGCAGAGTTAGGATTTAAAGGTATCGATATTAATATGGGATGCCCAGTACCGAATGTAGCATCGAGAGGAAAAGGTAGCGGCCTTATTCTACGTCCAGACGTTGCAGCAGAATTAATTCAAGCAGCAAAAGCGGGCGGATTACCTGTCAGCGTAAAAACGCGACTTGGCTTTAAAGAGTTAAGTGAGTGGGAAGATTGGTTAACGCATATTTTTAAACAAGATATTGCAAACCTTTCTATTCATTTACGTACAAGAGAAGAAATGAGCCAAGTAGATGCGCACTGGGAACTAATTCCGGAAATTAAAAAATTACGTGACCGCATTGCACCAAATACGTTAATAACAATCAATGGAGACATTCCTGATCGTCAAACTGGAATGGAACTTGCTGAAAAATACGGTATTGATGGCGTTATGATTGGACGAGGAATCTTTAAAAATCCATTTGCTTTTGAAAAAGAGCCGAGAGAACATAGCAGTAAAGAACACCTTGATCTTCTAAGACTACAGCTTGATCTTCAAGATCAATATGCGGAAGTACTACCACGTTCAATCACAGGGCTTCATCGCTTTTTCAAAATTTATGTAAAAGGATTCCCTGGAGCTGCTGAACTAAGAAATCAATTGATGAGCACGAAATCGACTGATGAGGTGCGTGCGTTGCTTGATAAGTTTGAGGCAAGTGTTAACACGGCTGGAGATAGTGAAACAGTGTAACTTTTGAAAGTTAGAGCTGATGGGGTGTATCGATTTTATGAGCGTTTGTTTCAGTTTAATTAAGGTGAGCTGTATCATAAGTAAGTGAGGTATTCTATGTAAAACAGGGGGAAGAAAAGAATGCAGGAGAAAATCGGAAATGGCCGGTTGATCTTGATTTTCACTGATATTATCATGTTTATTTTATTATGCCTATAATTGGAGGCCATATGAATGTTAAGTGATCAGGCGAGATATTCTAGGCTCGCGAATATAACAAAAATAATAAATACAAAATTAGAACTACGTGAAGTATTGCAGCGTGTAACAATGGCGATATCAGAGGAGATTGTTAGGTGCAATGCTGTTGGAATTTATTTACCCCAGGAAGATGGAACATTTAGAGGGTTTGCAGGAAAACCAGAGACCATAAATGGTGTAACGCTCGATACGCAAGTAATTGATCCTGAAATAGACTTACTGGCAAAAGAAGTTATTGAAACCAAAAAAACGATCTATATCCCTGATACCTCAAAGGATCATCGGCCGGATCCGAGACCAGTTGATGCGTTCAAAATTAAGTCCTTATTAGCCTTGCCTATCTCATTTGGGCAAGAGTTATTTGGTCTGGTTTTTTTATTTGATTATGGAACTCCAATGAACTTAACAGATTCAGAAATTCAAAGTGTTGAAGCTTATGTAAATATGGCTGCGGTCGCAATTCAAAACGCAAATAATTTAACACAAAAGGAAAACCTTATTGCCGAGAAGCAGTTGTTACTAAATGTTACCCGTGATTTATCAATGTGTTCCTCGATACAGGAGAGTTTTGATAAATGTTTTTTTTACTTAGGACAGATTTTAGAGAGTAAAAACGTGGCTGCCCACCTTTTAGACCCGTTAGACAAAAAAACGATTAAAACAACGAAGTTAAGTAAGGACTGTAATTGGACAGAAGTGGATTGGATGGAAAAAAGCTATGACGCCAAGATCCAAGAGGTTATTCAAACAAAAAATATAGATAGTAAGGGTCTTTTGATGATCCCATTGGTTTCAATGGGAGAAGTATTAGGGGTAATTGTCGTTGGTAAAGAGGGAAAATCTTATAATTACGATAATTCCCAAATTCAATTGGCAAAATCTATCGTTGATGCCACAGCTCCTACGTTTTCAAACTTGTTATATATGGATCAACTTGAAAGCATGGTGGAAGAGCGAACGAGAGAACTAGCTGCTGCTAATGAAAAAGTTACAAGTGTGATCGAAAGTATTACGGATGGATTCTTTACTTTGAATAATAAATGGGAATTTACGTACGTAAATAAGCATCAATATTTTCCACAAAGAAAAACAGCAAAAGATGTATTAGGCAAGAATATACGGGAGGTTTTCCCGAGTAGCGTCGACACAGTTATGTATAAGGAATTTCATCGTGCAATGTCAGAGCGAACTACAGTTCATTTCGAATTTCTTTCTATATCTGATGAATATTGGTACGAAGTTAGTGCATACCCGTATGATGATGGTATTTGTTGTATTTTTAAAAACATAACGGAAAAAAAGCAATATGAGCAGGAATTGAAAAGGTTATCAAACATAGATTTAATAGGGCAAATGGCAGCAGGTATTAGCCATGAGATTAGAAATCCAATGACAACAGTACGAGGGTTTTTGCAGTTATTAAAAGAAGAGAACATTTATGAGAAACATAATAAGTACTTTAATTTAATGATAGAAGAACTTGACCGCTCCAATTCTATTATTACTGAATTTCTCTCAATGGGTAATACAAAGAAATCGGATTTGCAGATGTTAGATTTAAATTTAATTATTCATGATACGATTCCTTTAATAAAGATTGATACGCATAATCAAAATAAATATATTCAAGTCGATACAAATGACATTCCGGAATTACTTTTAAATCGTAATGAGATACGGCAATTATTAATAAACCTATACCGTAATGGCTTAGAAGCGATGAGCACAGGGCAAGTTCTAACCATCAGTACCTACAAGGAAGGTCAAAATTGTGTGGTGCTTGCAGTGCGTGATCAAGGAAAAGGTATCAGACCTGAAGTATTAGAGAAACTGGGTACTCCATTTTACACGACCAAAGATAATGGAACTGGATTGGGGCTAGGTATATGTTATGCCATTGCTGCCCGTCATAATGCAAAAATAGAAATTCAAACAGGATCGGAAGGCACGACTTTTTTTGTTAAATTTAATTATGCAAATAATAAACAATAACCTCGTGTAGATTAGTTACGGTGAACCGTACCGCAAATAAAAAGTAAAACCTAAGTAAACATAATCAATATATTTCACCTGAATTTTGCGTAACATTCATGTTTGAGTTGCCCACTAAATTAGAGTTGCATAAAAAGAAATGGACTAACCGATATTAGGTTAGTCCATTTTCAAGTGTGTTAATTAATAGTGAATCTCCCTTCTGTACTTTTAGGAGCTTTTCGGTATTAGCTCCTGACTCTCCATATGTATATTCTGTTAGCATTGGATCCTCATGTCCGAAATTTCGTTCAGCATTTTTATACCCAATTAAATAATTTAATTGGGTATAAATGGATAATGTCAAGTACCTAAACAACATATGTTGCTGTTTTAAAATCATCCCCAAAAGCATTAATCCACCTAAGACTACAAAACCTCCCCCTAAAATGTTAAAGTAGTAACTTGACGACATTCATTTATACATGCTAAAAGCATTACTATAATCAACATTTCAGGAGGCAAAACAATGGCAATGAGCAACAACGATATATTAAAAAGAGTAAGGTACGCTTTAGATATAAGAGATATAGATATGGTAGAAATCTTTAAACTTGGTGGTATGGATGTAACGAAAGAAGACGTAGTTGATATGCTTACAAAAATAAAGAGAGCACCTCAGCATGAACCTGAAGATGCTGAGGTAATCGAAGATGAGTACGTAAAAACATGCGACATGATGATGTTAGAGTCATTTTTAAATGGATTTATTACTTTAAAAAGAGGAAAGCAAGACCCGAAACCAGGACAACCGGCACCTGTACAGAGCAAGGAGAGTGCCAATAACCTTCTTCTAAAGAAAATGAAAATTGCACTATCGTTAACGACTGAGGATGTGCTTGATATATTAGATAGCGTAGGAGTTACGGTGACAAAAGGAGAATTAGGCGCCTTATTAAGAAAGAAAGGCCATAAGAATTACAAAGAGTGCGGCGATAGATACGCAAGGAATTTCATTAAAGGATTAGCTGTAAAGTATAGAGGATAATGAGTTTGTTAAAGCAGTAAATGATATAATAGGTAGAGTAGGACGTTCGTATCCTACTCTTTTTTATTTGTAAAATAATACGCTAGGTGATGAAATGATACATACATATTTAGGTGAGACAATTAATTTTCATATAACTTATAAGAAGAAAAAGTCCGTGCGTCTTTTTGTAGATTCGTACGGAAATGTGGAAGTGCAAGCTCCAAAAGGGACACCTGTTGAATACTTAGTCCAGTTGCTAGAGGAGAAGTGGGATTGGATTCAGAGAACAAGTAAGGAAATGCAGGAGCGAGTGCTTGGACCACAGGAAAAAGATTATAATCAAGGAGAGGAATTTCTGTATTTAGGAAGTACGTATCCGATACAGATTTCTCAAGATACAAGTATGGAGCAAGACAATGCAGTGTTTGAAGGGGATAAGCTACATATTTATGTGAAAGAGCTTAAGGATGAGAAAATACAACAAGCTTTAAAACGATTTTATTATAAGCAGTGTAAAGCGTTAGTAGAGAAGAGTATTAAAGCGTATCAAAGTAATTTTAAAACAAAACCGCGATCTATTCGTATTACAGATAGTAGTCGTACGTGGGGAACTTGTGATTCGAATTTACAATTAACATTTAATTGGAAGCTAGCGATGGCACCACAGCGAGTGATTGACTATGTAGTTGTTCATGAAATGTGCCATATGGTTCATTTAAATCATGATCGTTCTTTTTGGCGCCTTGTCGGGAAGATAATGCCTGATTATAAGGAAATGGAGAACTGGTTAGCGTTATCTAGTTGGAAGATGACGGTTTAATGTTGCGCTTTGTATAGGTTGCGATTATTGTCAATCTTTGTCGGTAAGTCGATATATTTCGAAAATCGCTGATATATTTGGAGTTGCGCCGATATATTTTGAAAATCGCTGATATATTTGGAGTTGCAATCGATATGTTCAATAAAGAGAAAGTAAAAGGAGATGTCACAGCAGACATCCCCTTTTTTCGAGCATATAGATTATCGCCCAAACTTCACAATGAAAGTATCTGCTGTTTTCTCTATCTCATACCCACGATACCCCTCCGAAAGCAAAGCCAGCTGTCCATTAGCATCACTCATTAGAATACTTTGAACATCTGTCCAATCTCTTTCTTTATCTCTGCGCAATTGTTTCACAAAAACATACCGCATACTACCACCATACTTCTCCTTCAGCGCAGCAATCTCCATCCCTTGCGCAAACTTATCCTTCAAACTTGGAATGTTAAAAGGAGCAACGGTGCAACATACATAATCATATTTGCTATCTTCTTTTTGCAATTCTTCCATAATGACTTTTGCTAATATTTTTTGCATCCCATTTCCTCGGCAGTTCGGATGAACGTTTGAGATTTCTTGATAGATAACGCTTTGTAATTCGCTTTCGTGTAATCCGATATCGAGTCCTAAATGTTCATCGTCGATAGGAGGGACGAGTAGAGCACGAAATGCGATGAGTTCATTTTCGATAAAAGCGCCAATCATCATGCCGTTTCCTTCTAGAATATATTGAAATTCTTCTTGTGAGAGTGGTTGTAAACGACTTTTATCTTCCAACGCTTCAACTATAATGTTTTGTAATGATAAAATTTGTTCGATGTGCTTTCTTGATAGTAATGTAACGTGAAATGGTTGTTCGTTTTGTTTTAATGTTCCTTCATATAGAACAGTCATGCGTTAGTCCTCCTTTAGCGTACAACGTCTTGAAAGACGGTTAGTTCTTGTAATGTATCTTTATTTATTTCAATGCCGAGTCCTGGCTTTTCGTTTAAGCGAATAAATGGTACGTCGTAATGTAAGTTTCCGATGTCTTTCGTGAACTTTAATGGACCTGTAAGTTCAACGCTCGTAATGATTTTTTTCGAGAAAGCGACATGGAATCCTGCGGAAGAGGCAACGGATGATTCGACCATGGATCCAACTTGGCATTCAATGCCGGCCATTTCTGCTTGATGAGCGAGTTTTACAGCGGGATATATGCCGCCGCATTTCATTAGTTTTATATTTACTTTATCAGCCGCGTCTAATTTAATGATTTGGCGCATTTCACGAGAACCTTTTAATCCTTCATCAATCATAAGCGGAAGGTCTGTTTTAGAACGAATGTGAGCCATTGCGTCAATATCGTCTGCGACAACAGGCTGTTCAATCCAGTCGATGTTTAAATGACCTAATGAACGAAGTGCCGTTAATGTGTTGGCGCTATTTTTCCATCCTTGGTTTACATCAACGCGAATCGCAATATCACTTCCTACACGTTCACGTACCGCTTCAATACGTTTTACATCTTCTTTTACATTCGTACCGACTTTCATTTTGAAAGATTGGTAACCTTTTTGAATCATGGAAGCAGCTTCAGCAGCCATGTCTTCTGGATCGGCGATACTTAAGACGTGAGTGACAGGGAAGTCTTCATGGTAGCGTCCGCCAATTAATTGATATACAGGTTGATTTAGTTTTTTGCCCATTATATCAAAACAAGCAATATCAATCGCGGCCTTCGCAGTAGGCACACCGTAAATTGTATTGTCCATCATATCGTGTATTTTCTCAATATTCATTGGATTTTGCCCGATGAGCGCAGGAGCAAGTGTATGTTTTAAAGTATGGAAAGTACTTTCCCATGATTCGCCTGTAACGTGATCATCAGCAACGCCCTCACCGTAACCGATAATGCCTTCATCTGTTTCCATTTTGACGATAACAGAAGGCATATCAGAATAAGAACCATAACTAATAACAAACGGATCGCGAAGCGGTAAACGAATTGCGTAAAGATGAATAGCTGTAATTTTCATTGAATAGAAACCCCTTCCTGTTTACAATAGTTTTATACATTTGATATAGTTGACGTTAAATAGTCGTTAATTAATAATAAGGAGTTAGAGAAAATGATAATAAAAATTGCAGTTGTCGGTTCAAAGGAGTTTATGGAGAATCTTTTCCCTATTGCTCATAAATTAGAAGAAATAGAAATTGATCCATATGTTTACCTTCATCCGGCAGAATCTTCTGAACTATTAAAGCGTTTAAAGCCTTGTGATGTTATCTTTTTCTCAGGTGCCTTACCTTATTATATGGCAAAAGAAATAAGAGAACAATTACGAATTCCAAGTACGTACTTACAGCAAGATGAGACAACGGTTGCATCTTCACTTCTTTCTGTCATATATCATCAAGGTATTCAACCACATAAAATTTCAATCGATTTAGTAGACCGTTCGTTTATTACAAATGTATGCCGTGATATCGGTATAAAAGAAAAGCCACAAGTGTTGGATTATGAAAATATGTTGTGGAGTAAAGAGGAAATAAATAGAGTCATTGATTTTCATGTAGCTAAATATCAATCCGGAGAGGCTCATTTAGCTTTAACTAGTATTCACGCTGTTTACGATGAGCTTCAAAAAATAGGTGTTCCTTCAGAGCGTATGATTGATCCAACACAGTCCATTATACATGGGCTAAAAGATGCAAAAATAAAAGCTGAGTTAGCAAAAAGCTATTCAGCTACTGTTGGTGCTTGTATTATTTCTTCCTTAGAATTACGAACGAGTTTGCTTGAAAAACTAGATGTCATTTCAAAAGAACTACGTGGTTCATTTAAACAAGTGGATGAAATGACATGCATTTTGTATACAACTCGTGGTGATATCGAATCGATTATTAAGACAAATGCGATACATAACTTGTTTGCGAGCGTAGAAGGAACGATAGCTATTGGATTTGGTTATGGAAAAACCGTGAAAGAGGCGGAGCAAAATGCAAAAATTGCTCAAAGTTTTGCAAAGAATAATCCAATAGATCGTTGTTTTTATATACTAACAAGTGATAAAGATTTATTTGGTCCGTTCCCGAAAGAACAGAGAGTACAAAGTTTGAAAAATGATAATCCGGAACTAATGAAAATAGCGAAAGAAACGAAGCTTAGTCCGGCCAACTTGTCAAAAATCATTCAATTTAGTCAATCGCATCCGTCATTGAAGTTTACAGCAGCTGACCTTTCTGAGTACTTACAAGTGACCCGGCGATCGACAGAAAGATTGTTAAAAAAATTAGTTGATTACGGGTATGCTCATATTTGCGGCGAGGAAATGCCCTATCAACAAGGGCGACCTCGCGCACTATATGAACTGAATTTACCGCTATTTTTAAGCTTCTAGTTGCGCTTTTTGTTTCTTTAGTAGTTCTGCTTTTTCAATGTCTGATAGTTTTACAATTGTGAAGCCTGTTATACCATAAATGATTGAGATAATAGGTACGATGAAATTCAAAATAGCATAAGGGGCATATTCAAATGCACCTACGCCAAGTGTAGCGAGAATAAATACACCGCACGTATTCCAAGGAACGAAGACAGAAGTTAATGTTCCGCCATCTTCTAATGCTCTGGATAAATTTTTTGAATGTAGTCCTTTTTCTGTGTATGCATTTGCGTACATTCTTGAAGGAACAACAATTGAAATATATTGTTCAGAGCAAGTAAGGTTTGTTGCAAAACAAGATGCGATAGTAGAAGCGATAAGCCCTTTTGCTGATTTTGCTAACTTTAAAATTTGATTTACAATTGAGCGAAGAATACCTGTATGTTCTAATACTCCTCCGAAAGTCATAGCGACAATTGTCATAGAGACTGTATTCATCATCGAATCTAAGCCACCGCGGTTAAATAGTTCGTCTACTAGCTTGTTTCCAGTGTCTATAACAAATCCAGCTTGGAGTGCACCGACAGATGCTGAGACAGAACCACCTTGAATAAAGACTTGAGATAAGAATCCTAAAATAATACCGACGAGAATGGCTGGTATGGCAGGAACCTTTTTAGCGACCAATACCATAACGGCTACGGGTATGATTAATAGGAAAGGTGAAATAACAAAGTTTTGTTGTAAGACTTGTAATGTTTGATCGATGCTTTGCGCATCAATATTGTTATCACCGAAGCTTCTTCCTAAGAAAGCATAGACGATAAGAGTAATAATTAAACCTGGAATTGTAGTAAATAACATATGACGAATATGTGCGAATAAATCTGTATTTGTTAATCCTGCGGCTAAGTTTGTTGTGTCTGAAAGCGGTGACATTTTATCGCCAAAATAAGAGCCTGAAATAATGGCACCAGCAACCATTGGAGCTGGAATACCCATACTTAGACCAATGCCCATTCCGGCAACACCAATTGTTCCCATTGTAGACCAAGAGCTACCAATCGCTAATGCAACGATAGAACAGATAATGGTAATGGATACTAAAAATAGTGATGGAGTTAAAAGTTTTAAACCGTAATAAATCATTGTTGCGACGATTCCACCGCCAATCCAAGCACCGATTGTTAAGCCAACAAGAATAATAATGACGATAGCGGGTAATGCAAGACGAATCCCTTTATACATTGCTTCTTCAAGATCATTCCATTTGTAACCGTAATGCCAAGCGACGATAGAAGCAACGGTCGTACCGATAATAAGTGGAACGTGAGGGCTTTGTTTTAATACAACAATTGTAACCATCATAACTGCAACGGTAATGATAATAGGGATAATTGCTATTCCAAAAGGTATTTCTTTTTTCATAAATTTCCTCCTTGTTACGTATGTTTGTTTGTATTTTTTAGAATTGTCGTAAAATAGACGGTTATTAGGTTATGATAACTAAAAATATATGTAAGCGTCAACAAAAAACAGAAAATAAGGAATGTTCTAGTTGTTTATTCAGTTTGTAATATAGATACAGAGTAAGCTTTTAAAAAGTTTAAAAATAAACAATTGACTTTTTTCTTAAAATTCAATATGTTCATAAAAACATCTGTTTTTCATAAGTATAATTAACCTGAATGGTTTGTAATTTGGGAAGGAGAATGGAGCTTTGAAAACATTAGAACTACAAGAGCGTTTAACGGAAATTTTTCAGCATTTACATGAAAACCCTGAAGTAAGTTGGAAAGAGTATGAAACGACAGCTTATATTACTAACTTTTTAAAAGAAGAAGGAATTTCATATAAAACATTTGATGATTGCCCAGGCGTAATCGCTGAGATTGGGAATGGGAACCCGGTTATTGCGATTCGTGCTGATATGGATGCACTTTGGCAAGAAGTAGATGGAGAATTTAAAGCGAATCATTCGTGTGGTCATGATGCTCATATGACGATTGTAATGGGGCTTATTTTACAATTGAAAAATATGAGATGGGATAGTGGAACGGTTAGATTTATTTTTCAACCGGCAGAAGAGAAGGGAAATGGTGCTTTAAAGATGGTAGAGAAAGGTGCTGTAGATGATGCTGATTTCTTATTCGGTGTCCATTTACGACCAATCGAAGAATTATCTTTGAAACAAGCAGCCCCATCTATTCGTCACGGAGCAGCAAGATTTCTAGAGGGTATGATTCATGGGGAGGATGCACATGGGGCAAGACCACACCAAGGTGTGAATGCAATTGATGTCATTTCCATGATTAATATCGGTTTGAAAAATATATGGTTGCCGCCACAAAGTTCATATTCAGTGAAGATGACGCGGTGCCAAGCTGGTGGAGATAATCTAAATATCATTCCAGGTAACGGCCATTTTAGCTTAGATGTAAGAGCGGAGAATAATACATTATTAGAAGAATTAAAGAAAAAGATAGAGCATGTAATAGAATCAGCCGCATCAATGGGATCGAAAACTTCATACGAATGGATTGATCTTGCTCCAGGAGCAGAGGTGTCAGAAGAAGCGGAGCGTTACATGCGTAAAGGCATTCTCGAAGTGTATGGAGAAGAGCAATGCACAGGGCCGCTTTATACGACAGGAAGCGATGACTTCCATTACTACACAGTGAAGAGACCACATTTAAAAGCTGTCATGCTTGGACTAGGAGCAGATCTACAACCTGGATTACACCATCCGCATATGAGGTTTGATCATAGTTGTATTATGGATGGGGTAGAAATATTGAAGCAAACTGTATTGAAAGTGTTAGAAGACAGGGGCTAGAGAGCTCCTGTTTTTTTATCGTGAATTGACGGTAAATCGATATATTTGAAAAACCGTTGATATATTTTGAGTTATGATAGATATATTGAGAAAATCGTTGATATATTTGAAGTTACGATAGATATATTAAGAAAATCGTTGGTATAATTTCACGGACCTATTAATTTGATGAAAAATGAGCCTCCAGTACATGGTGTATAATAATAAGTACCATTTTTTAATAGGAGAAAACGAATGAACGAACAATATTATGATGCAGTTTTACATATAAAAACAGTCGGTGAGCAAAAAGGGTTTAACAAGTCTATGCATTATCACCGCTATGAACCGACGCCGTATAGCGGGTTAGATGAGTTATTGAATCAATATGAAATACGAAGTAGCGACCGAATTGTAGACTTTGGGTGCGGAAAAGGGCGATTAAACTTTTATATGCATCATAAATGTGGTGCTTCAGCAGTTGGAATTGAAATGAATGAAGAGTTTTATAAAGAAGCGATGGATAATAGAGATCGTTATGCACGAAAGGCACGAAACAGTAAGGGGAAAATTCAATTCCAATGTTGTTTAGCGCAGGAATATGAGATTGATCCACATGATAATAGGTTTTATTTCTTTAATCCGTTTTCTGTGCAAGTGTTTATGAATGTAGTCAATAACATTTTGCTTTCAGTAGAAGAAACGGGGAGAGAAGTGGATATTATTTTATATTATCCTTCTGAGGACTATATTTTCTTCTTAGAAAATCAGACTGCGTTTGAGCTAAAGAAAGAAGTTAGATTGCCAGGTGCTTATGAGAAGAATGGGAATGAGAGGTTTTTAGTGTATACGTTAGGATAATAAAAAAAGCAGATGCTAAGGCACCTGCTTTTTTTATTAGTTACGGATTAAGTAATCAAATGCGCCTAAAGCAGCGTTTGCACCTGAACCCATAGAGATGATGATTTGTTTGTACGGATTATTTGTACAGTCACCTGCAGCAAACACTCCTGGTACGTTTGTAGCGCCGTGCTTGTCTGTTACGATTTCACCGCGAGCGCGTTCAACTGTTTCGCCTAACCAGTCTGTGTTTGGCACAAGACCGATTTGAACGAATACACCTTGTAATTCAACGTGATGAACTTCTTCAGTTTCACGATCGATGTAAGAAATACCGTTTACTTTGTCAGTACCAGTGATTTCTTTCGTTTGAACATTTTTCAGAACAGTTACGTTTGGTAAGCTGTTAAGACGCTCTTGTAATACAGCATCAGCTTTTAATTCTGGCATGAATTCAAGAACAGTTACGTGCTTAACAATACCTGCTAAGTCGATAGCTGCTTCAATACCAGAGTTACCTCCGCCAATAACTGCTACATCTTTTCCGATGAATAATGGACCGTCACAGTGTGGGCAGTATGCTACACCTTTATTTTTGAACTCAGCTTCACCTGGTACGCCAACATTACGCCAGCGAGCACCTGTAGAAACGATTACGCTCTTACTTTTCAGAATAGCGCCGTTTTCAAGTTCCACTTCAATAAGTTCTTTTTTCTCTAAACGTTTCGCACGTTGTAGATTCATTACATCGATGTCGTATTCTTTTACGTGCTCTTCAAGGCTTGCTACTAGCTTAGGACCTTCAGTGCGTTTTACGCTGATGAAGTTCTCAATACCCATAGTATCCATTACTTGACCACCGAAGCGCTCAGCAACGATACCAGTGCGGATGCCTTTACGTGCTGCATAAATTGCTGCACTTGCACCAGCTGGGCCGCCACCAACAACAAGAACATCGTATGGATCTTTATCAGAAAGCTCTGATGCATCTGGACCGTTACCCATTTTAGCTAAAATTTCTTCAAGTGTCATACGACCGCTTCCGAAAGATTCGCCATTTAGGAAAACTGTTGGTACTGCCATGATGTCTTTGCTTTCTACTTCCTCTTTGAATGCAGCGCCATCAATCATAGTATGTGTAATACCAGAGTTAAGAACGCTCATTACGTTAAGAGCTTGTACAACATCAGGACAGTTATGACAACTTAGGCTGATATAAGATTCAAAATGATATTCGCCTTGAATGTTTTTAATTTGATCGATTAATTTTTGTTCAACTTTTGGAGCACGTCCACTAACTTGTAGTAAAGCTAACACTAATGAAGTAAATTCGTGTCCTAATGGAATACCAGCGAATACTACACCAGTGTCTTCATCAGGGCGATTTACACTAAAGCTTGGTGTTCTCTCTAGTTCAACTTTTTCTACTGTAATCTTTGATGACATAGTAGCTAATTCATCTACTAGAGATAACATATCTTTAGATACATTATCGTCTCCTGAGCTAACTTTAAGTAAAATATCGTTCTCCATTAACTGAAGGTATTGGGATAGTTGTGTTTTTATATCTGCATCTAGTATCATTTTGATCGAACTCCTTAGATTTTGCCTACAAGGTCAAGGCTTGGTTTAAGTGTTGCAGAACCCTCTTGCCATTTAGCTGGGCAAACTTCACCTGGGTTGTTACGTACGTATTGAGCTGCTTTAATTTTGTTAACAAGAATGCTTGCATCACGGCCGATACCGTCAGCGTTGATTTCCATAGATTGGATAACGCCGTCTGGATCGATGATGAATGTACCACGAGCAGCAAGACCTTCTTCTTCCATTAAAACGTTGAAGTTTGTAGTGATTGTGCGAGTTGGGTCACCAATCATAATGTATTCGATTTTGCCGATAGTTTCTGAGCTATCATGCCATGCTTTGTGAGTGAAGTGAGTGTCTGTAGATACAGAGTATACTTCAACGCCTAAGTCTTTTAGAGTTGCATATTGGTTTTGTAAGTCTTCAAGTTCAGTTGGGCAAACGAATGTGAAGTCAGCTGGGTAGAAACAAACTACACTCCATTTTCCTTTTAAACTTTCGTCAGTAACTTGGATAAATTCTCCATTATGGTAAGCATTAGCTTTAAACGGTTTTACTTCTGTGCCGATTAATAACATATTAAATTTCCTCCTAAATGTTGGTTTTGAGCATCAAAAAATAGTTTGCTCATAAAATATATTTTTTAATTAACTATAATAATTCTAATTCGATATTAATTATCATATAGAAGTGGTTATTTTGTCAAGAGAATAAACCAACTTTATACCAATTTAATTAATATTTATTCTCAATTAAGGTTATTAGGGAATGAAAAGGTAATTTTCATGTCATAAATTTTCAATGAGTGTTTGAAAGAGTAGTGTGTATGTTAGAGACATGGTGTAAGTATAAATTCTTAGGAAGGAGATATTTCTTAGAAGTTGTAGATTTGAAAAGGAACTGCTTATTTCTATTTTACAAAGAATTGTGCGATAAATAAAATAAAATGAATCGGAATCTTTTTGAACAATTTTTGTCCGCTCAAATATATAATTAGGAAGTATATTGCAATGATAATTAGAAACATTGACTCAAAGTGCTAACAAGATATAATAAAATCTAGATATATCTTTCAAAAAGAAGAATATATAATATAGGATGAAAAACATTCAACCTATTATTTTTTTATAGCCTTTAGAAAACGCTTACAATTAGTGTGGGAGGGGAAACCATGTCTAAGTTCACAAAGTATTTTTTAATGGAAGATAAAGATGTGATTGCATATGTGAAAGAGAAATTATCTAAGTTTGAACATGCAAAGGGGTTACAGTGTAAAGAAATAGGTGATGGTAATTTAAATTATGTGTTCCGCGTTTGGGATGAAAAAGAGACCATGTCTGTCATCGTAAAGCAGGCCGGGAATACAGCACGTATTTCAGATGAGTTTAAGTTGTCGACGAATCGTATTCGTATAGAATCAGATGTTTTGCAGTTAGAGGAGGAGTTAGCACCTGGGCTTGTTCCAAAAGTATATTTGTTTGATAGTGTGATGAATTGTTGCGTGATGGAGGACTTATCAGATCACACAATATTACGTACAGCACTTATAAATCATCAAATATTTCCGAGGCTTGCTGAAGATTTAACTACTTTTATGGTAAATACTCTTCTATTAACATCAGATGTTGTAATGAATCATAAAGAGAAGAAGGAACTTGTGAAGAATTATATAAATCCAGAGTTATGTGAGATTACAGAGGACCTCGTATACTCTGAACCATTTACAAATCATAATAAACGTAATGAGTTATTTCAATTAAATGAAGGATGGATTAGAGAGCATATTTATAGTGATAAAGAGCTTCGTATGGAAGTAGCGAAACTTAAGTTTTCTTTTATGACGAATGCGCAGGCGTTGCTTCACGGTGATTTACATACTGGTTCTGTTTTCGTAAAAAGTGATTCTACAAAAGTTATTGATCCTGAGTTTGCTTTTTATGGACCTATGGGATATGACATTGGGAATGTAATGGCGAATTTAATATTTGCTTGGGTGAATGCAGATGCAACGATGCTACCTGGAGCTGAGAAAGATACGTATATGGATTGGCTAAAAACGACGATGGTAGAGGTAATTGATTTATTTAAGAAGAAGTTTTTAGTTGCTTGGGATATTCATGTGACAGAAATTATGGCGAAGGAAGAAGGCTTTAATGGCGTATATTTACAATCTGTGTTAGAGGATACAGCTGCAGTGACGGGTCTTGAGTTAATTCGTCGTATTGTTGGATTAGCGAAAGTAATGGATATTACTTGTATTGAGAATGATGAAGCACGTGCTAGAGCAGAGCGAATTTGTCTTCAAGTAGCGAAGAAGTTTATTTTACGAGCGAATCAATATAAAACAGGTACGAGTTTTGTAGAAACGTTAAAAAAACAGTCCATTCATAGCGCGAAGTAAGGAGAGAAAATGATGAAAGAGCAATTAATACCAATTCAATGGAAAGATGATGCTTTAGTTTTATTAGATCAAACGTTATTACCGAACGAAGTTGTCTATGAATCTTTCAAAACAGCTGAAAGTGTGTGGGATGCAATTCAAGTCATGAAAGTGCGAGGTGCACCAGCGATTGGGGTTTCAGCAGCGTATGGTGTGTATTTAGGGGTAAAGGAATTTGCTGAAAGTACGGTAGAAGGATGTATTGAAGAAGTAAAAAAGGTATGTGCATATTTAGCAACATCAAGACCGACGGCAGTAAATTTATTTTGGGCGCTGGAAAGAATGGAAAGTGTAGCGATAGATAATGTTCACTTATCGATTGCACGGTTGAAAGATAGATTGTTAGAAGAGGCAAAAGAGATTCATAGAGAAGATGAAGAAATTAACCGTCAAATTGGAGAACATGCATTAACATTATTCCATGATGGCATGGGATTATTAACTCATTGTAATGCAGGTGCGTTAGCAACGACTAAGTATGGTACTGCGACAGCTCCAATGTATTTAGCGAAAGAAAAAGGATGGGACCTTAAAATCTACTCTGATGAAACACGACCTAGATTACAAGGTTCAACGTTAACAGCATTAGAACTACAGCGAGCGGGAATTGATGTAACAGTCATTACCGATAATATGGCAGCTATGGTCATGTCACAAGGGAAGATTGATGCGGTAATCGTCGGCTGTGACCGAGTAGCAGCAAATGGTGATGTAGCAAATAAAATTGGAACATTAGGCGTATCTATTTTAGCTAAATACTATAACATTCCGTTTTATGTAACAGCACCAACACCGACAATTGATTTAAACACACCGACAGGAAACGAAATTCCGATCGAAGAAAGAGATGCTTCTGAAGTAATCAATCGTTTCGGACAATATTCAGCTCCGAAAGGAAGTAAAGTATACAATCCAGCATTTGATGTTACGCCACATGCAAATATAACAGCAATTATTACGGAAAAAGGGATTGTAAAGGCACCGTTTACGGAGAATTTAAAAAATCTATTTTAGTAAATAGGTATATAGTCAGTCATCATAAGCTTCATACTTAGGGGGATGTATATGTTATTACAAAAAGAAAGAGAAGAAATTGTAGCGTACGGAAGGAAAATGATTTCTAGCGGTTTAACAAAGGGGACCGGCGGAAATATTAGTATTTTCAATCGTGAACAAGGCCTAGTTGCAATTAGCCCAAGTGGTTTAGATTATTATGAAACAACGCCCGTGGATGTAGTTATATTAAACTTAGATGGTGAAGTAGTAGAAGGTGAGAGAAAACCGTCAAGTGAACTAGATATGCATCTTATTTATTATAGGAATCGTGAAGATATAAATGCGCTCGTGCATACACATTCACCTTATGCGAAGACGATTGCATCATTAGGGTGGGAGCTTCCTGCTGTTTCATATTTAATTACTTTCGCAGGCCCGAATGTACGCTGTGCACCGTATGAAACATTTGGTACGAAGCAATTAGCAGAGGCTGCTTTTGAAGGCATGATTAATCGCCGTGCAGTATTACTTGCGAACCACGGTTTAATTGCAGGTGCAAATAATATAAAAATGGCATTTACTGTTGCGGAAGAAATTGAGTTTTGTGCGCAAATTTATTATCAAACGAAAAGCGTCGGAGAACCGAAGTTATTGCCAGAAGATGAGATGGAGAATTTAGCGAAGAAGTTTGAAGGATATGGGCAGCAGTAGAATGAAACGAAAACACCCTCAAGATTGCACTCTTGAGGGTGTTTTTTATGCTTTCTTAAGCAATAAATACATAAAGTAAGGAGCACCAATTAAAGCAACGACAATACCTGCCGGAATACCGTTAGGTTCAACGATGTTTCGTCCGATTGTGTCTGCTAATAGTAATAGCCATCCGCCGATTAAAAGGGCGATAGGCATGAAGATTTGATGTCTTGGGCCTACTAAAGATTTTGCGATATGAGGAGCCATCAGCCCGATAAAGCTAATTCCTCCTGTTACGGAAACTGCTGCAGCTGCAAGTGCAACGGCTGCAATTAATAAGTATCTGCGTTCTTTTTCAATTTCAATTCCAACGCCGATTGCGACTGGTTCGTTTAATGCTAAAATGTTTAATCGATTTGCTTTATAGAAAACAAATGGAATTAATACGATTAACCATGGGAGCATTGCGAAAATGAAGATCCAATCATCTCCCCAAATGTTTCCGGCAATCCATTTGGCGATAAAGTCGA
Source organism: Bacillus cereus group sp. N31 (assembly GCF_016483245.1). Classification (NCBI taxonomy): domain Bacteria; kingdom Bacillati; phylum Bacillota; class Bacilli; order Caryophanales; family Bacillaceae; genus Bacillus; species Bacillus cereus group sp. N31. Next base: position 68,316 of record NZ_JAEHCH010000017.1, read on the forward strand.
CTTTCATACGATCAGCAGATGAAATAAGGACAATCATTGCTCCAGATAGTGCAAATGAAAAACCGATACCGGTTAATGTTAATCGTATTGGCTGAAGCCCTGTTGATTGACTATATGAAAATACGTAAATTAAAACAGCTGTAAGAAAAGCCCCGATAAATCCAACGACTGGTAGTAAATAAAGAAATGAACCTACATCTATTGGAAAGTATAAAAAGAAAATAGAAACAGCAACACCAGCACCAGAGTTAATCCCGAGAATACCAGGTTCAGCTAAATCGTTACGTGTAATGCCTTGAAGGATAGCACCTGATAAAGCGAGTGCCATACCAGCTAATACTGTAATGATAATTCTAGGTAGTCTTAAAGAATATAAAACGAATTCTTCTTTAAATGAACCTTGTCCCATTAGCGTTGGGAGTAGTCGATCATAAGATAAAGATGCTGAACCGAGTCCCATTCCAATTACAATGGTTGTAATAGTTAGTATAAGTAATGCGAGTATAATAAGACGTTGTTTTCTTAAAATAGATGGCATCATGAGAATGTTTTTCCTCCTTTACGAACAATGAATAGGAAGAATGGTAATCCTACAATTGCGACGATAGCAGCAACGGGTGTTTCATACGGAGCATTAATTGTACGTCCGATTGTGTCTGCAAGTAACATAAAGGAAGCACCAGCAATTGCTGACATCGGAATAATAAATCGGTAATCTGGACCAACAATAGGACGCACCATATGAGGTATCATTAAACCGATAAATGCCATATTTCCGACAAGCGCCACAGAAGCACCAGCAAGTAAGATAATAATGATAAACAAAATTGTTTTAATAACAATGATTTTTTGACCGAGTCCAACAGCAACTTCTTCACTGAAACTAAGGACTGTCAATTTTCTTGCAAATAAGATAGCGATAAAGATACTTATTGAAATGACTGGAATAATAATTTTCAATTGACTCCAAGTAGTTCCAATCACCCCTCCAGCAGTCCAAAGTGATACATCTTGTGAAATTTTGAAGTAAATGCCGACTCCTTCTGAAATTGCGAGTAGAAATGCTGAAACTGCAGCACCTGCTAATACAATTCGAAGAGGAGAAAGTCCGCCTTTTTTCACCATACCAATTCCAAATACCATAATTGCCCCTACCGAAGCCCCGATAAAGCAAGCTAATGTTAAGTACAGATAGCTTATGGAAGGGTTGAAAGCAAGTGTTAGTGCAAGTGCAGCATTTGCGCCACCCGTTAGCCCAAGTAAGCCAGGGTCTGCAAGGGGGTTTCGTGTTAAACCTTGCATAATTGCCCCAGAAACGGCTAGTCCAGCCCCTACAAAAATAGCAGCAACTTCACGTGGTAAACGTATTTCACGAATAATAGATATTTTGTCTCCTTGAGCCGAGGAAGTGAGTGCTAACCATACGTCTTTTATAGAAGTATCTGCAGCCCCTAATACCATTGCAACCATAAAAATTAGAAAGAATGCAATTATGCTCAAAATTAGTTTGTATGTAAAAGCTATAGAACGTGGATTGTCATGATCTTTTGTCATTCGTTTCACATCTTTTCTGTTCATAGAATAAAGGAAGAGGAATTCTTAAATTAAGAATTCCTCATGTTTGTATTATTTACCAAGAAAGCTTTTCTTGAAGAAGTCTAGTTGGAAATCTAATGTAAGTGGATCATTGAAATAGAATTCCATCATGTTTGCTTCGTATACGCGATTATTTTTTACTGCTGGAATGTTTTTGTATGATTCTGTCTCTTGGAAGGAGTTATCAGTATCTTTGTTTTTACTTACGATTAAGTAATCACCAGCAAACTCAGGTAATACCTCAGTAGATAATGCGTAGTAACCTTCTTTTAAAGCTTTTTCTTTTACTTTTTCAGGCATTTTTAATTTCATTTCTTGGTACAGAATTTCTGTTCCGCGGCCCCAGTTCTCGCCGTATACATAAAGCTGTTTATTGAAGTTTTCAACAACAGATACTGTTGCATCTTCACCAATTTTTGCTTTAATTTCTTTACCAGCTTCTTGTGCACGTTTCTTGAAATCATCAATCCAAGTTTTTGCTTCTTTTTCTTTGTTTAATAACTTACCGATTTCTAAATGTTGTGTTAAGTAATCAACTTTTCCGTAAGTGTATGTTACAGTAGGAGCAATTTTCTTTAACTTATCGACATTTTTAATATTTGATAAACCAATGATTAAATCAGGGTTTAGTTCAGCGATTTTTTCAACATTTTCATCTGATACTTCAGCAGCATCTTTAAGTTTACTATCAAAACGTGGGTTTTGTTTCGACCATGAATCTACCCCAACAACATTTACTCCTAATGACATTACGTTACCAGCGAATGCTGATAAAACAACAACGCGTTTTGGATTTGCAGGAACTTCTACTTTACCATTTTCAGATTGGTATGTAATTGTTTCTGATTTACTACCTTTTGCATCGTTCTTTTTGTCTGTAGAGCCGTTGCTACAAGCACTCATAACAAGAACGAAAAGAACTGTTAGTGAAATAAATAACTTTTTCATCGTCTTTCTCCTTTAACGTAGATGTATGTGTATACAATAATTTGTTTAACTGCAATCTTTTTGAAAGAGTAGTGGTAATGCAAAATAATTTATTAAAAATCTTGAATGTGAGATTTCACAATATAGTATTAACCATATTAATGAAAGAAGATGTAATCTCAATTTGCTAATTATTAACAAAATGATAATGATTATCACTATTGATTCTTTAAATAATATAATTTTATATAGGTGTATTGTCAATAGTAATTTTGATTGTAAATTTTGCGGAAACAGGTTATATTTTATTGAGAATGATAATCAATGATTGATAGCTGAGGAGTGAGCACGAATGAATCGAGAAGAATTGTTTGATGTAACTGTAATAGGCGGAGGACCTGCAGGGCTTTATTCAGCTTTTTATAGTGGACTTAGAGAGATGAAAACGAAAATAATAGAATTTCAACCACAGTTAGGTGGAAAAATACATGTTTATCCGGAGAAGATGATTTGGGATGTAGGAGGGCTATTGCCAGTTACAGGTGATAAATTAATTGAACAACTTGTACAGCAAGGGCTAACATTTAAGCCGGAAGTTGTATTAAATACAAAAGTAGAATCAATTATTCGTAATGAAGATGGAACTTTTACGTTAAAAACAAGTACTGGCGAAGAACATTTTTCAAAAACAATTATCGTCGCAACTGGAAGCGGTATATTGAAACCGCAAAAGTTATCGATTGAAGGTGCGGAGCGATTTGAAGTATCGAATTTAAATTATACAGTTAAATCTTTAATGCGTTTCAAAGATAAAACGATCATTATTTCTGGTGGAGGAAATTCTGCCGTTGATTGGGCGAACGAATTAGAACCAATCGCGAAAAAAGTGTATGTAACATATAGAAAAGAAGAATTATCTGGTCATGAAGCACAAGTAAAACAGCTAATGAACAGCTCAGCGAAGTGTTTTCTGAATACATCGATTACAAAATTAATTGCTGGTGATAATCATGAAGCGATTGAATATGTAGAATTAACGAATCATGAGACAGGTGAAGTTTCTCATTTACCTATTGATGAAGTTATTATTAATCATGGATATGAACGTGACATTACATTATTAGAAAATAGTGAGTTGGACGTTGCGATTATAGATAATTTTTATATTGCAGGTAATGCAAATAGTGAGTCTTCTGTAGATGGATTATATGCTGCGGGAGATATTTTGAAACATGATGGGAAATTGCATTTAATTGCGGGAGCATTCCAAGATGCTGGAAATGCTGTGAATAAAGCGAAACAATTTATTCAGCCAGATGCAAGTGAGTACGGAATGGTTTCTTCGCATAATGAAGTATTTAAAAAACGAAATCGAGAATTGATAAAGCAAATGATGAAATAATAAAGTGAAACTTTAATCAGTGGGGGCTATCCTGCACTGATTATTAACCTTCACCAATCGGGCTTTTACTACCCACAAATAGCCGGATAAAGGTACAAGTATACCCCCATTTACTTCTCTATTCAAATAGACGAGAGATGTAAATGGGGGTTTTCCTGTTTACTATATTTTCAATCATTATTATGACACCGGTTTCATCAGTTCATATGACATGAACATTTTATTTGTAAATCAGTCTAGAAAACAATGAATCTATGTTTTGTTTACGCTGTTCCTTTTGCTCGTTCATTAGGAAATGGCATATTTAGTATAGAAGCAATGTATTGTTTTCCATGTTTTCGAGCCAATGATTCTAATATTTGACGAACGCGTTTTGTAAGATGCCCTTGTTTTTTTATCGCTTCACAATATGCGTCGTAGAAAGCATATTTAGCCCATAGAAAATCATCTTGTTGGAATAAGAAATGATTTTTGTACCATTCACCAATTGTATGATAACAATTGTTTTCGTGTATTGCTACGCCTTGAGAAAGAATACGATCAGATAAAGATGTAGTTAAATGAGAAGTTGTATTTTCTGTTTCAACTTGTAATGTTTTTTCTAACATTGTAATGATGTGACGAGTAGCCATATGTTAACTCTCCTTTGTGTAAATGGGTGATACCATTCTATATTTAAAAAAATACTTACTATATTATTATACAATATATGGAATGGTTCTACCTGCTTTTTAAACTGCATTTACAAAATCTTTTTTATTTGTTTACAAAAATAAAGTAAGATACAGTATATATGAAAAAACAATAAAGGAATGAACGCATTGTATATAACAATAGAAGAAGCTGCGGAGTATTTGAATTTACCAAAATCGTATATTGAAGAGCTAATTCAGCAAAAGAAAGTTCGTGCGCTATTCGATGGAGAGCAATATTTATTAAATAAAGAACAATTCAACACGCATTTAGAACAAATGGAGAAATATAAACAATTAGTGGAAGAAATATTAAACGAACCAATTCCAGAAGATATGGACGTTAAAGACGAAGACTAAACTTTAGGAAATCCCGTATGAAGATATGCAGAAATGTATCTTCATACGGGATTTTTTTATCTAAAGACATCAAAATCCTAAGGAGCCCTCAGGATTTCTTAGAATTTTGATAGGTAGTAGTCTACCATGTTAAAAGCATATTTTTTTCGAGCTAGGACAAACATAGAGAACGTAACCTGTACAGATACATATACTATCAGTGCAAAAGCTTATAAATTAATGGAAGGGGTTTTCTCGTGAGTTTATTTCATTGGGATTTTTTGAAAGACTTAATTGGATCTTATGTAAGAGTGAACAGAGGTGGACCAGAATCTCAAAAAGGAACAATAGTATCATTAGGTGCGGACTACTTCGGATTAGAGAATGAAAAAGGAGAGAGCCATTACTACCAGCTTCGCCATCTGAAAAGCATTACCCAAAATACGAAAGATGGTGGAGTAGGTGATTTAGAATGGGTGGAAGAAGACATTGCAGAAGACTTTGAAACGCTACTTCAAAGCTTCAAATACCGCTGGGTGAAAATTAACCGTGGTGGACCAGAGAAAATTGAAGGTATTTTACAAGATGTTTCTGGCGGTTATGTAACATTGATTATTAAAGAAGAAGTTGTATTAATTGCACTATCTCATATTAAGAGTGTTAATTATAATGCACCAGTAAGTGGAGAGAGTAGTGATGAGAGTAGCGATGAGAAAAGTAATGAAAACAGCAATAATTCAGGTCGCGCTCGTGCACAAAGACAATCAAGTAGAGGAAGATAATAAGAAAGGAGGGTACAAAATTGGAGAGTGTATTATGCTGTGATCAAATCAAAGGTTTAGTTGGTGAGAATGTAAAAGTAAATCTTCGTGGACCGGAAAGTCGAGTAGGTGTACTGTCATTGTTAGGAAAAGATTACCTTACACTACAATTACCTCATGGAGAATTAGTGTATTATCAACTGAAACATGTGAAGAGTCTAGTCAGAAAAGTGAAAGAGGCACAAGGAGAATATGGTTCATGTTTTTATGCGGAAGAAGATACTTTTTTAGATGCATTAAATGACTTGAAGTATAAATGGATAAAGATTAATCGTGGTGGACCAGAGTGTGTGGAAGGTTTATTAAGTGATATACATGATGGAAATATTACACTAGTTAATGGTGATGAGGTCATTTATGTGATTAATTCCCATATTAAGAGTGTGAGTCAAATAGTTAAAAACAAAAAGAATGAAGAAGAATAATGTTTAATAAATAAAAGGGGCATTATGATTGAAAATGAAGAATGATTTCATATTTCTCTGTAATTATTTTTGGATATATGAAAAAGGGTTTCTTACTATTAAAAAACAGAACATTGCCCCTGATTATTTTTAGAATAAAAGAAAGGGAAATTGTAATTTCATAGGAAGGAGGATATAGATGAATGAGTTACACAAAAGTATTGGAGAAAATATATATGTTAAATTAATTGGTGAAAAGAGATTTAAAGGCGTATTAATCGATGTAGGAAATGATATTGTTGTTCTTTACAATGGACAAGACTACGTATATATATCTTTATATCATATCCAATATTATAAGTTTTTAAGACCATATGATGAAGAAATATTAAAACCTGATGTAGATTCTGTAATTAAAAGGGAATCTCCTTCAATTTCTTTGAGGAAAGTATTAAGCACATCTAAAGGGATTTTCACAGAAATTTATGTAGCAGGTAATGCTCCAATACATGGATATGTTACAAGTGTAATGAACGATTATATTGTTTTTTATAGTCCAGTCTATAAAACTGTATATATATCTTTAAAGCACTTAAAATGGTTAATTCCGTATAAAGAAAACCAAGTGCCTTATTCCCTCAATAAAAATGAACTCCCCGTAAATCCATTAAATATTACGTTAGCTCGAACGTTTGAGGAGCAACTTATTAAAATGTATGGAAAGATTATGGTGTTCGATTTAGGTGAGGAATCCAATAAAATTGGAAAAATGGCGAAGATCGATGAAGGACATATTGAAATATTAAAAGCGCGTGATGCAAAAATGTATGTGAATATTCAACATGTAAAATCTGTCCATTGTCCGTAGGCTAGTTGAAAGGGCTGGCTTTTTCTTTTATATGCAGAAGGAAAGGTCGGGCCTGTTTGTTTAGTTCGATTTGGATATGAGGGGAAAAATGAATTGAATATAAATTATGTTAGTATGATTTTTGAAGAGGCAATCTTGTGCTAAATTATAAAAAATATGTACGAGCCACCTTTTGATGTATTCAATTTATTTTTTGAGGAAGAACTGCTCAACTAATTTACTAAAGGGGTTTTATTTGTGGAGCCGTTTCCAAATTCGTTATCGATTACATTACTTGGTAGTGCTGGTGGAGCAGCGAAGGCAGTTTTAGCAATTTTAAATCAAGCGATAGCAAATGAAAAAGATCCAATTTATGAAGTGATAAAGAATGTTACATTTCATTTGGTTGATATAAAACAAAAAGATAGGGCTTATTATGATGAGTTGTTTCCAAATTTGAAAGGTCATTTGTCATTATATGAAATAGACCTTCAAGATGTAGTGAAATTTAAACAGCATTTAACAGAAAAAAGTACGAGTGTTGTTATTGATGTTTCGGGTGCAGATACGATCAGGGTACTGAGCTGTTGTAATGAACTTGGAATCTTTTATATTAATTCAGCTTTGGAAAATGAGGCAGTAGATCAGGACGATAGTTTACTTGGATTTCAGCTTACGGAACGATATACGAGGTTTGAGAAAGAGAAAGAAAAATTTACAAATACAAAAGCGATTATAGGTTCAGGTATGAATCCAGGTGTTGTTCAATGGATGGTTGTTGAACTTATGAAAGAACGGCCGAATGAACAGCCACAAGCATGCTATATTGTAGAACATGATACGTCGTTTTTGAATGATACGGCACTTATAAAGCCGTATACACTTTATACGTCATGGGCAGTAGAGCGATTTCTAGACGAAGCGATATGGAGTTATCCGATGTATATGAGTCATCATCGTCCTCTTTATTTTTATGAGGATGTATATGCTTCAGAGTATAAAGTGAAGTTAGGAAAAAGAGAGTTTTATGGTTGCTTAATGCCACATGAGGAAGTTTTAATTTTAGGGAAAAATTTCAACATGGAAGTTGGTTTTCTTTACCGAATTAATGAATATACAACAAATGTAATTAGACAGAACTTAGATAAGGTAGAAGATTTATGGAACTGGAATCGTAAAGTATTCAATCCAGCGGAAGAAGAGGTTGCAGGAGAGGATCTAGTAGGTGTATTACTCGTTTATGAAAATGGCGAGACGTATATGTATAACGTAATGAATAGTAGCCAAGTTTTTCATAAATATAAAACGAATGCAACTTACTTCCAAGTAGGGTGCGGAATTTATGCAGGTTTGTGTAGTTTACTTTTAGATCACTTTGGACAAGGTGCTTATTATGTCGAGGAATTATTATTAAATACAGAAAGTAAGTACGGTGAATATTTAAATTTATATATGAAGGATTTTGTAATAGGGCATAATGATTTTACGGATGGACTGCTACATGATAGGGTCAGATGGATATAAGTTGTGACTAGAAAGGAAGGAGAAGTCTCCTTCCTTTTTAGTATTATAAGGTTACGTATTGCCCTGAAAGCAATTTCATACTTATAATTTAAGGAGATAACGGTGGGGATTTTTTTTCGTATCGATCAAGGGGAGTTTTTATATGAACAAATACAAGAGCTTGATTTATGAAGAAAGAAAAGCTTTAAAGGTATTTATATTATTATTCTATATTATATTTTTTTCATATGACGCTATATATTATTTTGTATATCCTGCTATGAATATTAATGGAACAACGGTAGGATGGCCAGAAGGAAGCCTTGGGATAGGCGTATATATATTTGTAATAGCATTATTCCCTATTTCAATGTATCTTCAAAAAAGAGGTTATGTATATTCTATAAAATATTTATTTTTATTTGGCTACATGTTTATCAATCTTATAAATAATTTAATGATTTATTTGCGAACGGATAGAGCTTTTGAACATGGTAGTATGGTAGAAATGTTATTAATTTTATTTGCACCGGTTTTCGTGAACAGAAAATATTTTTATTTAGTTTCCTTTAGTGTAATTGGAAAGTACGTACTTTTTACATTGATACTACAAGATCTAAAAGTTGTGATTCCGCTTGTCTTATGTGTATTCTATTTCATTATTTCACATTCTTTGTTGAAACGATTTCAATCTTATGTAAGAACGGTTGTTGAAATGATGAACAATATGAAAGAGACGGAAAATTTAGCTGTAATTGGGACTATGTCTACAACAATTGCGCATGAAATCCGAAATCCATTAACGGCTTTGAAGGGGTTTACGCAAATGCAAAAAGAAAGAAATCCAACTGATACGATGAGCTACGACATTATGCTACAAGAAATTGAAAGAGTCAATGGATTTGTTAGTGAATTGATGTTGTTAGGAAAACCAAAGCCAACAAATTATGAAAGGTGTAATATACGAGACATCCTTCTATATGTTGTGCATCTAATGGAAAGTTATGCAACGCAATATAGAGTTAAATGTCATTTACAAGTAGATGGGAATTTACCGGCTATAAACGGTGATGACAAGCAATTAAAACAAGTGTTATTAAATATCATTAAAAATGGAATAGAATCAATGCCAGAGGGTGGAGAAATCCATATTCGTGCATATCAAAAAACGCAAGGACATTTGTGTATTTCTGTTGAAGACCAAGGATTTGGTATAGAGAATGAGAAGTTAGAAAAAATCGGCAAGGCGTTTTACACAACAAAGGAGACTGGTACAGGACTTGGGTTAATGATTACATATAAAATTATTAAGGAACATCAAGGGAGTATCACGATCCAAAGTAGTGTAGGAGTAGGAACGAAAGTAGAAATTTTTTTGCCGACCTTTTAATGTATTGGGAGAAAAGATTTTTCAGAAAAGTGTTCTTGTTGTGTAAATATAAACATTTTATAAAATGTTTCAAGAAGGGTTTTTTTTATAAAATACTTCGTTTATAATGGAGGAAAATATCGACATGAGATTGATTGCTCATGTAGCGGTTCAGTAGTGTTATGAAAAGATAAGAAGGGGTGCACACGCATCCTTTTTTCTATGCAGATATGATGAAAGAGGTGGTATGATGGAATTAACATTAAATTCGACTGTATGTTTACACACGATTCAATTTCGAAAAGAGCAAAAGAATTATATTGTAAAAGATACAATTACAGGAGAAAAATATGAAATGCCGCCACTTTGGATTGATGCATTGGCAATGATGCGTGACGGTTTTTTATTGGGAGAAATTGAGGAGAAATTAAAAGAAGAGTATCCAGCAGAAGAAGTAAATATACTAGCATTCACGAGGCAACTGTTAGAGCTAGAACTTGTTGGAATGGTAGATGGGGAAGAGATAGCTTGTACAAAGAAGAAAGAGAAAGATTATTTAGCTTGGGTACGTCCCCGGTTGGAACAATTTTTCCTTAATGTAAATAAAAAATATAGAAGCAAAGGTCAGTGATGATCTTTGCTTTTTTGTAGTCCATATTTTAAAAAATAACAGCGAATGCCCTTGCGAAAGCACCGTCACTATTTTTAATTTTTAAAGGTGCTGCTGAGAAAAAGAAACGTTTCGCTTTAATAGCATCTAGATTTGTTAAGTTTTCAATTAAGAAAATATTATTGCCTAACAGTATGTGATGAATGGGTGATGTTTCTGTCGTTACCTCATCGGGAGAAATAAAATCTAAACCGACTGATTTTACTTTTAATTCAACTAGTTCTTCAGCTAATTCTTCGGAAAGATAAAATGCTTCTTTCTCATAAGCTTCTGTATTCCATTTATTAGATAGATTAGAATGGAAAATGACAATATCGTCTTTTTTTATGTCGGCATTATGCAATACTTCTTTAGGGAGTTTTCTCTCTTGAACATGAGTGACATCGATGAGAACTGCTTCACCTACAAACTGATCAAGGGGCAATTGATCAATCGTTGTTGCACCAGAAATAAAATGCGCAGGAGCGTCGCAATGTGTACCGACATGAACGACCGAATGGAAATCTGTAACTTGATATCCCGTTTCTTCAACGCTTGTAATGGCTTCTAGTTGGATTGTTGGTGTTCCGGGAAATTGAGACATATTATTTTCAAACGTTTGTGATAGATCAATTACTTTCATTTTAAATACCTCCAATATATGTTTTTCAAATAATAAAAAGCCCATCTTTCATGATCAAGAAAGATGGGCTTTACATACTAGTTGCGTTTTATCTTCCAAAATGCAATGCATTTTGCAGGAATTAGCACCTATTCAGTTCTTATAAACTGAGGTTGCTGGGCTTCAAAGGGCCGGTCCCTCTGCCTCTCTTGATAAAGGTTTATTCAGTTTCGGAATTCGAAATATTCATGATATTTAAATTGTAATTAATTTCCTTTTTCATGCAATACAAATTAGGTGTTCACCCAAATAAAGTTGCTCGCATATTGTAGCTTATGTAAGTAGACTGTTGCGAAGGAGTGAGTGCAGTGACAGGGAATGTGTTAAATTATTATGCTGGTGGTAATACAGCTAGAGGATTTCATAATTTATACGAAGAGAATTTAAAAGGGCTAGATAGGTTGTTTATTTTAAAGGGTGGTCCAGGAACGGGAAAATCTTCTTTAATTAAGGCAATAGGTCGTGAATGGGTTGAAAAAGGATATGATATTGAGCTTTTGCATTGTTCTTCCGATAATAAATCGGTTGATGGTGTAATTATCCCGAAGCTAAAAGTAGGAATTGTTGATGGAACATCTCCGCATGTTATCGAGCCAAAAATGCCAGGAGTTGTTGAGGAGTATATCAATTTAGGGGTTGCTTGGGACTCAGATAAATTAAGAAAGCAGAAGGTGGAAATTGAACGATTTGTTTCAGAAGCAAGCAAAGCTTTTCAAACTGCTTACGCTTGTTTTCACGAGGCGCTAATTATACATGATGAGTGGGAGAAAATATATATTAATAACATTGATTTTAATAAAGCAAATGAACTAACAGATCAGCTGATTCAGAAGCTATTTACAGATAAAGGAGGGAAACAATCGCTTGTGAAACATCGCTTTTTAGGAGCAGCTACACCGAAAGGAGCAGTTGATTTTGTTCCTAATTTAACAGAAGGATTGCCACATCGTTATTTTATAAAAGGACGCCCGGGCTCTGGAAAATCAACAATGCTCAAAAAGTTATCGAAGGCAGCAGAAGAAAAAGGTTTTGACGTTGAAGTATATCATTGCGGATTTGACCCGAATAGTCTTGATATGGTTATTGTAAGAGAATTAGGATTTGCAATTTTTGATAGTACCGCACCACATGAATATTTTCCAAGTCGCGTGGGTGATGAGATTATAGATATGTATGCTCTTATTGTTAAACCGGGGACGGATGAGAAGTATGCTACAGAAATTCGTGACGTTTCCATTCAATATAAAGCAAAAATGAATGAGGCGATGTCTTTCTTAGCAAAAGCAAAATCAGTTCGTGATAAATTAGAACGAATTTATATTGCTGCTATGGATTTTTCAAAAGTGGATGCATATAAAGAGGAAATTCAAAAAGAGTTTGAACGAATTGCGGTTAGTGTAACAGAAAAGAACAAGTAAAAAATAAGGGATTTTGGTAGGCTGTCGGGAATTTTCTGACAGCTATTTTAGTATGTAGTAAGCTTAGTAATATATTTGTCGAATTTCCAAGGAAATAATCAAAAAATGGAGAGGGTATGAAATGAGAGAGAAAATTAAAGCGGAATTAGCAAGAATTGAAAAAGAGAATGATGTGAAAATCTTATTTGCAGTGGAATCAGGGAGTCGTGCTTGGGGATTTCCATCGAAAGATAGTGATTATGATGTTAGATTTGTTTATATGCATCCGGTAGAGTGGTATTTATCAATTCATGATAAACGAGATGTAATTGAGTATCCGATTAGTGATGATTTAGATATAAGTGGCTGGGATATTAAAAAGGCATTACAACTGTTTGGAAAGTCAAACCCAGCTTTACTTGAGTGGATTCGATCACCAATTTTTTATTCGAAAAACTCTAACTTTCCAGAGCACCTTCAGCAAATGAGTGAAAAGAATTTTGATCCAAAAGCAACGATATATCATTACTTACATATGGCTTCAAAAAATTATCGTGAATTTTTGCAAGGCGAGAATATAAAATTGAAAAAGTACTTTTATGTATTACGTCCTATTTTAGCTTGTCAGTGGCTAGAAGAGAAAGGGACATTACCTCCAGTAGAATTTAATCGATTGATTACAGAACTATCTATAGAACGTAGTGTATTGAATGAGATTGAGAAGTTGTTAATAAAGAAAAAAGCGGGTACGGAATTAGATGTTGGATTGAAAATTCAAGTGTTAAATCAATTTTTAGAAGAACAAATTGGTTATTATCAGCAATACGTGAAAGGGATTGAAAAGGGATTAGGGATTGATATTGAGAGTTTGAATACACTATTTAGAAACATGTTGTTTGAAGTAAATAAAAAAGAGCACAAGTAAATTTGTGCTCTTTTTTTATCCCGCTATTTGTGGGAGCCTTACTGCCCGTAAACGCCTGATTGGTGTGGACTAATAATCAGCTGGGGATGCACCTCAACACTGATTAAAGTTTCACTTTATTTTGTAGGAATAAAGAAAACAGATATAGCTGCGATAAGACCTGCAAAAGAGAATAAGTAAAAATTCCATGCTAAGTCATATTGCATTGTCATAATAATACCGACAAGAATAGGTCCAGCAATTGCACCAACTCGGCCAAGTCCAAGTCCCCAGCCTAAGGAGGTAGCTCGTATATGTGATGGGAAGTATTGTGTTACATAAGCATTTAATATTTGAGTAATACCAACTGATCCAATTCCAGCAAGACCAATTAAAAGATAAATGATTGTAACAGATGGTTTAATTGTTAGTAGTCCAATACATATGGCTGCCATAAGATAGGAGACGCTAATAACAATTTTTGCCCCTATACGATCGGCAATCGCCCCGGCAAATAATGCGCCGATAGCTGCAGTAATATTTAGCATAAGTAGAAATGATAAACTAGATCCAAGAGGATATCCTGCCTGACGCATCATCTGTGGTAACCAAGTATTTAAACCGTATATTAAAAACATTCCCATTATATAAGTGATCCAAAAAAGTAGCGTTGCTTTTATGTATTCTTTTGAGAATAACGTAAGAAATCCATTTTTCTTTTGTATATTAGATGGTGCTTCGGAAATTTCATCTTTTACATGGAATTCAATTTGAAAGCGATTAAGAATTTTGTTCACTTCTTCTTGTCGATTCCGCGACAATAAAAATTGAATGGACTCAGGTAAATAACGAATAATGAAAGGAATGAGGAGTAGCGGAATCATGCCGATGCCAAACATAATTCTCCATCCGAAATCTTCTAACATAAACATGGATAAAATAGCACCTAACACGATACCTAAAGGATAGCCGGTAAACATAAGAGCATAAATAAAAGATTGTCGTTTTTTTGGTGAATATTCAACAGTAAGTGCGGAAGCTGTTGGGATAACACCGCCTAATCCGATTCCTCCGATAAATCGAGATAGCCCAAATAATTCAGGAGAAGGAGCAATTGCAGCTAAGCCCATTGTGATAGAAAAAAGAACTAAACAGCATATAAGTGTCCACTTTCGTCCAATTAAATCTGTAATGGTTCCGACTAGAATAGCGCCAATAAACATCCCAAATAGAGCATAGCTGGCAATTGTTCCAGCTTGAGCTGGTGATAGTGCCCAGCTGTTGTCTTCTAAAAGCTTTGGCAGAACGGCACCGTAAATACCTAAATCATATCCGTCAGCTAGAATGGCGAGCCAACAAATAAAAACAACAAGTTTTGTAATGGAGCTTGAAAAGATAGTTTCTGTAGATTCTAGATGAGGTGGAGCAGAAGGTTGCATAGTATTCCCCCCTTTTATTTGTAGATGAATATATTATTTTATTCCCTGTTAATATTTCCCTTCTTATGTCGAAATTTATATGAAAAGGTGTCATGAAAAACAAAGAAGTTCAACAGGATTCTTGTTGAACTTCTTTGTTTTTTTATTCGTTATCAACTCGTTTTAATGGTTGATCTGCTGGCCCTTCCATAACATCGCCATCAATTGAAAAACGAGAACCGTGGCAAGGACAATCCCAAGTACAATCACCGTTATTCCATTCAACTTCACAGCCGAGGTGTGTACAAGTCGTATCGACGATATGTAGTTTTCCTTCTTTATCTTTATAAGCACCTGCTCGTTTACCGTTGACATGTACAACGGATCCTTCGCCAACTTCAAGATCCTCTGGTTTACGTAATGCAGTTTCAAGTTTCCCTTCAATTAAATGTTTAGCAACATCAATGTTTTGAGAAAGGAATGTTTTTATATCTGGATTTGCATGAAAGCGTGATGGTGCAAACAGCTCTTTATATGGGCTGTGGACTTTTAGTATGGAATCCTTCAGTAAATGAGCTGCAGCAGTTCCAGTTGTCATTCCCCATTTGCGATATCCAGTTGCAACAAATATATTTGGATTGCTTTCGTTAATATGTCCGATATAAGGGAGCTTGTCTAGCGTAATCAAATCTTGCGCTGACCATCTATAGGGAACTTCATCTACTCCAAAAGTTGCTTCAGCAAAAGAATAGAGTGCTTCATAATGAAGCATTGTATTTATTCCCTGTCCCGTTTTATGACTCTCTCCGCCAATCAAAATTAATTTTTCTCCATTGTTTGTTATATAGCGTAAGGAGCGTTTTGGATCATCAATACTTAAATACATGCCACCTGGATAATCTGTTTTTGCTTTTATTGCAAGAGCATAGGAGCGTTCTGCGTACATTCGCGTAAAGAAAAAGCTATTCGCATCATAAAAAGGAAAGTGAGAACAAGAGACGACATATTCACAAGTGATGCGATGCCCCTCCTTTGTAATTACTTGTGGATAATCTCCTTTTTCCACATCCATAGCTGTTGTTTGTTCATAGACCTTTCCTCCCATCTCCACAAACTTTTCTAAAAGTGTTTTCAAATAAAGGAGGGGGTGGAATTGCGCTTGATTTTTCATTACAAGTGCAGATTGTACTGGAATAGGAATCGATAGAGATTGAACATAGTCACAAGGTATATTTAATTTTTGATAAGCTTCATATTCTTTCGATAAATTTCTTAATCCGTTATCAGTAGTTGTATATAAATATGAATTTTCATTTGAGAAATTACAGTCGATTTTATATGTTTGAACAGTTTCATTTATGAATTGTAGAGCCTTATTATTTGATTCATAGTAAAGCCCGGCCTTTTCTACACCGAAATGATTTATTAATTCATCATAAATAAGATCATGTTGTGCTGTTACTTTTGCTGTTGTATGCCCAGTCGTTCCGTTTAAAATACGACCAGAATCAATTAAAACAACGTCTATGCCTTCTTTTGCAAGTAAATAGGCAGTAGTAATACCTGTAATACCAGCACCGATAATAGCAACTTTCGTCTTTATATTTTCGGATAAACGAGAGAAAGTAGGAAACTGAGTAGATTCAATCCAATAAGATAGCGGCAGTTGTGGAAATGTATCACTTGTCATTGCGGAAACCTCCTAATTTTAGAACAATTTTCCTTTTAATATTTCCATATTATATGAAATTCATGTGTATTGTTTTAGAAGTAGTCTATCTTTATTAAAAGAGGTTATAAATTATTTTAATATAATTAATTAGGTGGGGCATTATGAAGAAGTAGGATTTATATAAAACTAAATTTAAGTGATTCTGTTTGTTGATTACATAGAGAGTTATTGAATGAGATAGAGTCTATGGCGTTTAAGAAAATGTCTATATATAGTAGGTGAATCCTTATGGAATCTATACATTTTCTTTAGTGAAATAAAGTATGATTATAAAAATATAACCAACTTTTATTACTAGGTCATAAAAGTTGTTGACAATATAGAAATTCTATTGTTATGATTCATCATGTGGAAAGGTTGATAGAGAGTAAAAAGAGAAATGTTTTTCATTGATAATAAAAGCGAAAAATAAGTGACGATAGAGTGAGTATATTTTCCTTATAATAGATGCTTTTTGGATCATCTAGTAAAATCAATCTGGAAGCAAGAATTGATATATGTAAGTTGCGCAAGGCGCGGCATAAGAAAGGGGCAAAAGGATGAAGGAGCTTCATACGTTTGGGTGGTATGCAGCACGTGTATCACCACATTTGCCGAAAAAAGCATTTAAACCAGTGCCTACTCGTTTATTTGGTGGACTGGCTTATTTGCTTGTGGCATTGGCGGGGTTAATATCGATTGGTGTATTTGAATTGAATGTGTGGGCGAATCTAGGAATTGCGATTGTTCTTGGATTATGTTTTGCTTCACTAGGATTTTTAGGGCATGAAATTTTACATGGAACTGTTGTAAGAAAGGCATGGCTTCGTGACTTCTTAGGCGCGATTGCATTTATGCCATTATCAACAGGACCAAAGCTTTGGAGAAAGTGGCATAATGCAACGCATCATGTTCATACACAGCATGAAGAGAATGATCCGGATGCATGGCCGACACTTGAGAAACTTAAGAAGAGTAAGTTTTTGAGTTGGGTATATCGTATGCCTTTACATGTACGTTCATTCTTTAGTTTTCTGTCACTAACAATTCAATTTACATTGCATTCAACTCGAATGTTCTTTCATTTTATAAAAGAATTTAAGTCATCGAATCAAAAATCTGTATGGCTTCAACTTCTTTTGCCTTGGACAGTTTGGATTAGTTTATTATTTATTATGGGACCTGGAAAATGGTTATTTGCATATGTAATTCCGTTGTTAATTGCTAACTTTATTGTAATGGCATATATCGCAACAAATCACCGCTTAAATCCAATTGTTCCAGTAAATGATCCGTTAGCAAACTGTTTGTCAGTAACAGTGCCGCGCTGGGTAGACGTTTTACATTTCAATTTCTCGTATCATACAGAACATCATCTGTTCCCTGCTATGAGCTCTAAATACTATCCGTTAGTAAAAGAGAAGATTAAAGAAATGTGGCCGGAACGCTATCACGAAATGCCGATGACAAAAGCATTGGCAGCACTTTGGAATACACCACGTGTGTATTATCACGGAAGTGAATTAGTTGATCCGCATAGAGAACATTTCTACGGTTCTTTAGGAAATGGATTAGACCCTCATAATATTTCATATCGTGAGGAACATATAGAAGAAAAAGAGAGTATTAAAAAAGTAAATCAGTAAAAGTTGATATATTTTGCAGTGAAAAAGCAAGCCATCTCAGGCTTGCTTTTTTTTATAAAGAAACTTCTTTTTTATTCTTTGTATGGACTTGGATAGAGTTTGTCTCTTTGCGCTGTAATCGTTTTTCTAAAAGGTTAACAAAATAAGTAAATAGGAGAACGAGTACGAGATAATATAAACCAACGATTACATATGTATCTAATTGTTGGAAGTTACTTGCGGCAATTGATAAACCCGATCCCCATAATTCGGACAGTCCTACGTAAGCAACAAGTGAGGAATCTTTCAATCCAATAATAAATTGATTACCTAGAGGAGGAAGAGATAGACGAAATGCTTGTGGTAATATAATTCGGCGCATCGCCAAAGGGTAAGGCATGCCTAAAGATCGAGCAGCTTCTAATTGTCCACGGTCAACGGATTGAATGGATCCACGGAAAATTTCGGTAATATATGCACCGTTATGAATTGCTAAAGCAATTGCTCCTGCCCAAAAAGGGGTGAACACAACAACAGATGTAATACCAAAATAGAGAATTGCGATTTGAACAATTAAAGGTGTACCACGAATAATGGCGATGTAGACATGAGCGATACTATTTAGAACTTTATTGTTAGAGATTCGAAAGAAAGCGAATAGTAATCCAATTAATGAGCCGAGTACTAGGGAAGTTAATGTTAATTGTAATGTGACAATAGTAGCTTTTAAGAGTGTGGGGTAGGTAGAGATAAAAATTTCAAACATGCGTTTCACCTCATAGTGTATAGATTTTAGTAGGGAATGAAATACCCCACATAAAAAGTGGGGCATGATTTATGGAATCTTTGAATAGTTAACTTACTTCGTTTTTGCCTCTTCTCCAAGAATATTACGACCAAACCATTTTTTACTAATCTTTTCGTACGTACCATCTTTAATGATTTCATCTAAAGCCTTATTTACTTTCTTAACCATTTCTTTATCATCTTTGCGAATAGCAATTCCCATTTCATCAAGATTTAATGGTTTTCCAGCTTCTTTTATATTTGATTTACCTTCTTTAATCATTCGAAGACCAACCATTTGATCAGTGATTACTGCGTCCACACGCCCAGGCTCTAAGTCCATAAGAGCGGTAATATCACTATCGTATTCTGTAATTTGATCTGTATGTTTTGAAACAAGAGTTTTAAAGGTACTAGCTTTTACAACACCAATTTTCTTTCCTTTCAAATCTTCTGGAGAAGAGATAGATGTATTCTTTTTAGCTACGAAAATCTGGGCACCAGAGCGATAATATGGGTTTGAGAAACTAACAGCTTTTAATCGTTCTTCTGTAATGGCCATACTTCCTAAGATTGCATCATATTTTTTTGATTGTAGACCTTGAATTAGCGTTTCCCACGGATTTGTAATAGGAGCGGGTTTCATTCCCATCTTTTTCGCGAGCGCCTCACCTATTTCTACATCAAATCCGGCAAGTTTTCCGTCATTTTCTTTATAGTTAAAAGGTTTGTATAATCCACTCATCGCATAACGAAATTCCTTTTCACCATTTGATGAAGTAGTCGAGCTTTCCTTACTACAGGCTCCCAGTATGAATGATGTACATAGTGTAATACTCGCAACAATGGTTAATAGTTTTCTTTTCATAAGACCCCTCCTATATATTGATCATACGGATGGTTTTAAGTATGTTATCGAGATATTTTATTTGGACAATTAGTTGTGCACCGTATAAATGTATTTCTTTACGTTTGAAATAGAAGTTACATTATAAAACGTTACGTAAAAACTGTTTTGCTCGTTCATGTGATGGAGCTGAAAAGAATTGCGCTGGCGGAGCATCCTCTACAATTTTTCCGTCATCCATAAAGATGACGCGATCAGCTACATCTCTTGCGAAATTCATTTCATGAGTAACAATAACCATTGTCATTCCTTCTTCAGCAAGTTCTTTCATAACTTGCAATACTTCTCCAACGAGTTCAGGGTCTAAGGCTGAGGTAGGTTCATCAAATAGCATAATTTTAGGATTCATAGCAAGAGCTCGTGCAATCGCAACGCGTTGTTTTTGACCACCTGAAAGTAGGTGAGGAGTTACATCCGCCTTATCTTGTAGGCCGACTTTTTGTAGGAGTTGATTCCCAACATCCTTCGCGTCTGCTGTTTCCAATTTTTTTACGTGAATAGGTGCTTCTATGATGTTTTCTAGTGAGGTCATATGAGGAAAGAGGTTAAAGTGTTGAAAAACCATACCGACATTTTCACGGACTTTGTTTAAATTTGAATGCTTTGGATCAATTCGTTCACCTTGTAAGTGAATTTCACCTTCATCGTACATTTCTAAAAAGTTAAGACAACGAAGTAATGTACTTTTGCCGGAACCACTGGCACCGATTAAAACAACAACTTCTTTTTCTTTTACTTCTAAATCAATTCCTTTTAAAACATCAAGTGAGCCAAATGATTTTACTAGATTTCGAACTTGAATCATACAAAACCCCCAGTCAAAAATATATTTTACAAATGTTGCCCCTTATTTCTGTTATTAGTCATAAATTGTCAGAATCCTTTATTTTTTTCAGGGGGATTTAATATTCAAAGAAATAATGATTTTTAAAATCCCTATATCTTTCTATAACGAAAATATGGATAATAATATATAGGTAGTACTTATATTGCTTATAAGAAGGGGGAAAGAAGAGATGGGAAAAGAAAGAAAAACATTTTCCTTTGGCTTGCGTATACAGCTTATGTTATTTACTACAATTTTAGCTTTCATTACATATTCAACAAGTTTAATTTTCATTTACGTTATATATGATTATTTTCAAAGTTATGTAAGTCAAACTGTTTATAATATTATCGTTATGTTATTAGGTGTAGTATGGTCTGGAATTTTAGCGTATGGGGCAGCAATATTTTTAATTAAACCACTTCGAAAGTTGGAAGAAGCAGCAAGGAAAGCGGCTGAAGGTGATATTCGTGAAGATGTCCCATTGCCAAAGACCGATGATGAGATTAAATCTTTAAGTGTTGCATTTAATATGATGCTAGGGAACTTAAGGGGCATGGTAAAAAATATCGATACTACATTTTCGTATACAAATAATCAAGTTCAGCAAATTAGAAAACAAACAGGTGAAGCGACAAAGCAAGCACAAGGTGTGTCTGAAACCCTTGCGGAGATTTCTTCCGGTGCCGAGCAATCAGCAGCATCGATTCAAGCGATTGTTTCTACTGTTGATACAACGACTTCTATTGCAAATGAAGTAGAAGGAAAAGCAAAACAGTCTGACGAGTTGTCTTCAGAAATGGTTCAAGCTTTAGGACAAAGTACACGTGTCTTTACTTCTTTAATTCAAGGTATTCAAACATTGGCGAGAGAAAATGAAGATTCGATGGAAAATGTACAGAAATTAGAAGAGCGAATGAAACAAGTTGAACACATTGTTTCTGTTGTGAGTGAGATTGCTAGCCAAACAAATTTATTAGCACTCAACGCTTCTATTGAGGCAGCTCGTGCAGGGGAGCATGGAAGGGGCTTTGCGGTTGTAGCAGAAGAAGTACGTAAACTTGCTGATGAAAGTGATCATTCCGCAAGAAACATATCGCAGTTATTACGGAATATGCAAGATGAAGTACAGCAAGTCGCATTGAAAATGACAGAGCAGGTGAAGACAGCTAAAGAAGAGGCGAAACGCGGAGAAGCTACAGAATTAATTTTAAAAGAAATGTCATCAAGTGTTATGGAAGTAGCCGATGCAACTAAGCAAATTAGTAGTTATATGAATGAACAAGTGAATCACATTCATCAAACAGGAGCACAAACAAAGGCTGTAGCAGCAATTGCGGAAGAAACGTCAGCTGGTTCACAAGAAGTGGCACGTGTGACGTTGCAGCAGTCTAAAAATATGATAGCAATCGATCAATTATTAAAAGACTTAGAGAAGCAATCAGCGGATTTAAAACAAACAATTGAACGGTTTTCAATGTAAAAGAGAAGAACAGAATGCTGTTCTTCTCTTTTTTTAGCTAGATTTAATATCTACAGTTAAAAAGTATAAACTATGAACGTTTCCGCAACATTCTTTTCTGTCCCTTTCGGATGAAAATTATAGCGAGCTATAATATTAAAAGGGGTGTCTTTTATGAAAAAAGAAAAAAGACAACGATTAATTAAACAATTTGTAAAGGAGTATGAAATAGAGAAGCAAGAAAGATTAGTAGAATTGTTAGCAAAAAAAGATGTATTAGTAACACAAGCTACAGTTTCTCGAGATATTCGTGAGTTAAATTTAACGAAGGTACCTTCTCAAGAAGGATTAATGATATATAAATTTTTCTCAGAAGAGCATTTACAAACTGATATAAAGTTAAAGAAAAAATTACGAGAGGTTGTTGTAAAAATTGATTGTGTAGATCAATTAATGGTTATTAAAACATTACCCGGTAATGCACATGTTATTGGTGTTTTGTTTGATGAGCTAGATTGGAAAGAAAAAATAGGATGTGTATGTGGAAATGATACATGCCTTATCATTTCTCAGTCAAAATCAGATAGGGAGATTTTAGAAGAAAGGTTAAATTTAATTATTTAGATGCAAAATCCTGTTTTTAATAAAAATTAAAAACAGGATTTTTGTTTAAATACGGAAGTTAAATATTCAACATATATGCGTAATATATGTGTTTTTTTATTGAAAAATCGGGATGAAGTGTTATAAAAATACAAATTCATATGATTTTAAAAAAATAACTTGTTTAATATTTCACAATGATAATGTGGATGCTTTCACAAAGATGAAGGCGCGTAGCATTTATTATGTACTTGTAAGACATCAAACATATTTAAAAGGAGGTACAACAAATGAAGCATCCGATACATGTTACTTCAGAGATTGGGGAATTACAAACAGTTTTATTAAAACGACCTGGTAAAGAAGTGGAAAACTTAACGCCAGATTATTTGCAACAATTATTATTTGACGATATTCCATACTTACCAATTATTCAAAAAGAGCATGATTATTTTGCACAAACATTACGCAATCGGGGTGTTGAAGTTCTTTATTTAGAAAAACTAGCTGCTGAGGCATTAGTAGATAAAAAACTTCGAGAAGAATTTGTTGATCGTATTTTAGAAGAAGGACAGGCTGACGTAAATGTTGCACATCAAACTTTAAAAGAATATTTACTTTCCTTTTCAAATGAAGAATTAATTCAAAAAATTATGGGTGGTGTACGGAAAAACGAGATTGAAACAAGTAAGAAGACACATTTATATGAATTAATGGAAGATCATTATCCGTTTTACTTAGACCCAATGCCTAATTTATATTTTACTCGTGATCCAGCAGCTAGCGTGGGTGATGGATTAACGATAAATAAGATGAGAGAACCGGCGCGTAGACGTGAATCATTATTCATGGAGTACATCATTAAATATCATCCAAGATTTGCAAATCACAATGTACCAATTTGGCTAGATCGTGATTATAAGTTTCCAATTGAAGGTGGCGATGAGCTAATTTTAAATGAAGAAACAATTGCAATTGGAGTATCTGCCCGTACGTCAGCTAAAGCAATTGAACGTTTAGCTAAAAATCTTTTTAGTCGACAAAATAAAATTAAGAAAGTGTTAGCAATAGAAATTCCAAAATGCCGAGCATTTATGCATTTAGATACAGTGTTTACAATGGTTGATTATGACAAGTTTACAATTCACCCAGCCATTCAAGGGCCAAAAGGAAATATGAATATTTATATTTTAGAAAAAGGTCCAGATGTGGAAACTCTTAAAATTACACATCGCACTTCTTTAATGGAAGCATTAAAAGAGGTATTAGGTTTAAGTGAATTAGTTCTTATTCCTTGTGGAGGAGGAGATGCAATTGCTTCCGCTCGTGAACAATGGAATGATGGTTCTAATACATTAGCAATTGCGCCAGGTGTAGTTGTTACATATGATCGCAACTATGTATCCAATACGTTATTACGGGAACACGGTATAGAAGTCATTGAGGTGCTAAGTTCGGAATTATCTCGTGGGCGTGGGGGTCCACGTTGCATGAGTATGCCAATTGTTCGTAAAGATATTTAGTATAAATAACGGAGAAAGTAGGGATGAAGTATGTTAATGACTAGACCAAATTTAAAAGGAAGAAGTTTTCTAGCTGAAAAAGATTTTACACAAGAAGAATTATTATATTTTCTAGATTTAGCAGCAGAATTAAAAGAGAAAAAGAAAAACGGTGTCCCACATCATTATTTAGAAGGTAAAAATGTAGCGCTATTATTTGAAAAAACCTCTACTCGCACGCGATGTGCATTTACAGTAGCATGTACAGATTTAGGTGCGAACCCTGAATATTTAGGGAAAGGTGATATTCAGCTTGGAAAAAAAGAATCCGTAGAGGATACAGCAAAAGTGTTAGGACGTATGTTTGACGGAATTGAATTTCGTGGATTTAATCATGAAACTGTAGAATCTTTAGCACAAAATTCTGGTGTACCGGTTTGGAATGGATTAACAGATATGTGGCATCCAACACAAACACTTGCAGATTTATTAACAATTAGAGAACATGTAGGGAAATTAAAAAATGTGAAGCTTGTTTACGTTGGAGATGGACGAAATAATGTTGCTAATAGTTTACTAGTTGGTGGAGCGATTGTTGGAATGGATGTACGTATTTGTACACCGGAATCTTTATGGCCAGAACAAGAAGTAATTGATTTAGCAAAAAAATATAATGAACAGGTAATGATAACAAGTAATGTGGAAGAAGCTGTTGCGAATGCAGATGTAATTTATACAGATGTATGGGTGTCTATGGGAGAAGAAGAAAAATTTGCTGAACGTGTCGAGTTATTGAAACCTTATCAAGTAAATATGAAAATGATTAAAGAAACAGGGAATGAAAACGTGATTTTCTTGCATTGTTTACCCGCATTCCATGATGTTGAAACGATGTATGGTGAGGAAGTTTATGAGAAATATGGACTGAGAGAAATGGAGGTAACTGACGAAGTATTCCGCAGTAAACATTCAAAAGTATTTGATCAGGCTGAAAATAGAATGCATACAATTAAAGCGGTTATGGCAGCTACTTTAGGAAACATGGAGTAAAGAAGAAAGGGAGTCTTCCTTTCTTCTTTCTCCTCCTTTAGACACTATCATTCACTATTGCTTTCGTATTGTTATTGCAATTAAAGAGAGGTGAGTGGAATGGGTGAAGATAAGAAATTAGGGTTGTTTACATTAACGGCGCTTGTAGTGGGGTCTATGATTGGCGGTGGAGCATTTAATTTAGCAAGTGATATGGCAAAAGGTGCTGGTGCTGGCGCCATTATTATTGGTTGGGTTATAACAGGAATTGGGATGATTGCGCTTGGATTATCTTTTCAAAATCTAACTGTAAAACGGCCAGATTTAGATGGTGGTATTTTTAGTTATGCAAAAGCAGGATTTGGGAATTTTATGGGATTTAATAGTGCGTGGGGATATTGGCTATCTGCCTGGCTTGGTAATGTAGCTTACGGCACATTATTGTTTTCTTCATTAGGGTATTTCTTCCCGATCTTTGAGGGCGGTCAAAATGTAGCATCTATTATTGGTGCAAGCGTATTATTATGGTGTGTTCACATGTTAATTTTACGTGGAGTTCAATCAGCAGCACTTGTGAATTTAGTAACTACAATCGCAAAATTAGTACCTGTATTTGTATTTATTGTTATAGGAATCTTCGCGTTTCATATTGATACGTTCCTAGATGGATTTTGGGGACAAACTGGTTCTTTTTCATGGGGAGCAGTTGGCAGCCAAGTTAAAAGTACAATGCTTGTAACTTTATGGGTGTTCATTGGGGTAGAAGGGGCTGTTGTTTTATCAAGTCGAGCAAAAAATAGAAGTGATGTAGGGAAAGCAACGGTTATTGGCTTAATTGGTACACTCATCATTTACATTTTAATTACATTACTGTCTCTTGGACTTATGCAGCAAGCAGATATTGCTAATTTAAAAAATCCGTCTATGGCTTATTTATTTGAAAGTGTTGTTGGAAAATGGGGTGCTATCTTTATTAATTTAGGTTTAGTTATCTCTGTATTAGGTGCTTGGTTAGGTTGGACTTTACTCGCATCTGAAATTCCGTATTTGGCGGCTAAAGATGGAGTATTTCCAAAATGGTTTGCAAAAGAAAATAAAAATAAAGCTCCAATAAATTCATTATGGATAACAAATGGCTTAATTCAAATGTTCTTATTAACATTCGTCGTTTCCGATCAGGCGTATAACTTTGCATTCTCATTAGCATCTTCAGCTATTTTAATCCCATATGCTTTTTCAGCATTTTATCAACTGAAGCATAGCTTAAAGTCTGAAGAAGCGGATCGAAATAAAAATATAATAATTGGTTTGATAGCAAGTATGTACGGTGTGTGGTTAGTTTATGCAGCTGGTTTAGAGTATTTATTATTAACAATGACTTTATATGCGCCAGGTATTTTTATTTTTTACAATGTTCAAAGGCAAAAGAGTTCGAAGCAAATATTTACTCGAGTGGAATTAGCATCATCGGTAGCAATTGGTGCTTTAGCATTCTTTGCGATTTATGGATTAATTACAGGCAGTATTACTTTATAAAGCGTTATGAAATCAAAATCAACTGGAGGGCTGAAATATGGCACGAAGAAAAATTGTAGTTGCACTAGGGGGAAATGCGATACAGTCTGGAAAAGCTACTGCGGGAGCACAGCAAGAAGCGTTAGAAAAAACAGCGGAACAACTTGTGAAAATAATGGAAAATGATGTAGATATAGTAATTGCGCATGGAAATGGTCCACAAGTGGGAAATATTTTATTACAGCAAAAAGCTGCAGAAACGGAAAAGACACCTGCAATGCCATTAGATACTTGCGGTGCAATGAGCCAAGGGATGATTGGATATTGGATGGAAAATGCGATTGAAAAGGCATTGAAAAAAAGGAATATAAAAAAAGACGTAGCAACGGTTATAACACGCGTTGTCGTGGATGAAAAAGATGAGGCATTTAAAAATCCAACTAAACCAATTGGTCCTTTTTATACAGAAGAAGAGGCCAGAAGATTAATGGAAGAAACAAAAGCAGTGTTTAAAGAAGATGCTGGCAGAGGGTGGAGACGTGTTGTTCCATCACCGAAGCCTGTAAGTATTCATGAACATAAAGTAATTAATTCTTTAGTTGAGGATGGAAATATAGTGATAGCTGTTGGTGGTGGTGGAATTCCAGTAATTGATTCTGAAGAAGGGTTAAAAGGAACTGAAGCGGTTATCGATAAAGATTTCGCTGCGCAGAAATTAGCTGAATTAGTAGATGCCGATACGCTCGTAATTTTAACTGCAGTTGATCATGTGTATGTAAATTATAATCAACTGAATCAAAAGAAATTAGAGCATGTCACAGTGAATCAATTAGAAGAATACATGGAAGAACAACAATTTGCTGCGGGAAGTATGCTTCCAAAAATTGAAGCTGCTATTAATTTTGTTAATATAAATCCAAAAAGAAAAACAATTATTACGTCTTTAGAAAAAGTATATGAAGCACTAGAAGAAAAAGCTGGTACTATTATTTCTAAACAGAATGTATGCATGTATGTTTAAATAATTATGTACGCTATTTATTAGTAAAAAAGAATGGAGTTAGTAACTTCATTCTTTTTATGTATTAATATTTTTTGTACTCATTGTTCATAAAGTTTTCATGATGAAATCTGAATATATAAGTTAGTTATGATAAAATTTAATTTGAATACGCTTTCTTGATTTTTCGCTCCAACATACAGCAAGAGAGAGGGAATTTTATGAATAGACGGAACGTAGTTAAAGATTTAAAGCAATTTGAATTATTTGCTCATTTAACAGAAAAGAAATTGAAAGGTTTGACGGAGTTTGTCTATTGGCGAACTTATAAAAAGGGTCAATTTTTATTTTTAGAAGGGGATTCAAGAGAAAGAATTTACTTCATGTTAGATGGTTTTGTAAAGTTAGAGCGGGTAAATCAAAGTGGAAATTTATTATATGATGACTATGTAAAGCGGTATTCTATTTTTCCTTATGGTGGTATGTTTACAGACAGGGGATATAACTATACGGCAGAAGCGATGACAGATGTAGAGGTATATTATATTCCGACAGTAATTTTTGAAGATATGGTGAAATCTAGTAGGACGCAATTAATGTACGTTGTTCAGCAATTATCATCAATATTAAAACTAAACGAAAATCGAGTGCAAAACATTACAATTCCTAATGCACAAGATCGAGTCATTCAAACATTAAATTATTTAATGCAAGATTTAGGAGAACAGAGTGGCGAAACGATTGTAATTTCCTGCCCACTTACAACAATTGAAATATCGAAAATATCTGGTACGTCTCGAGAGACGGTTAGCGGCGTATTAAAACAATTAAAAAACGATAGTATTGTTACGATTCTGGATAAGAAAATTACAATACATAATCCAACATATTTTGAGGAAGTCTCTATGTGAAAATTGCATATGGATTTTCTAATTCATACTGTATATTAATAAAGTTCTTTATATATTTATAAGGAGCTTTTTTACGTTATCCTCTATAAAAAGATTGTATAGCATGGTAATAATAGCTAAAATCGATAATAAAAAAGTAAGGGGAAGGAGAGAAAGAATGGTCCGAATTGAGTATGATCGATTAGTAGCTATTTGTTACAGTATAGGGGTTTTGTTATTATTAAAAATTCCAAACGATAATGAATTAATTGGGGAAAAACTATTCAATTTCTTTAATGTTCCGGTATATACATATACTTATATGGATTATAAAGTCTCAAATATAGTAATCGTTTCTTTCATACTACATGTAATCGCATTTATATTATTTGTAAAATGGTTAGTAAAAAAGAAATCTAGTACATTTAGAACAATGAATAAGATAAAAGTAGTAGGCATTAGTATTTTGATTTTAATGATGCCGTTTATGCTAAATAACATCCTCCAGACATTGAATAAAACATGGTACTACGCAGGAAAAACAGGGGTAGAGGCGATAGAATATAAAAAAGAAGATAGTCAATGTAGAATGGAGAAGAATGGAGGGGATATTGAACAAAAGTGCATTGTTACTTTAAAAAATTATCGTAATCATTCACAAGCATTAAAAATTGTTTTATATGATAATGCAACAGAAACTTCCAAAAGTTATCCAGTACCGAAACCAGTCTATTTACAAAAACATGAGACAAAACAATTGGAATTTCAAATTCCTGTTGCTTATAATAGCGGTATTGAAAAAGATAAAGTACCAAATATTAAATTACATTCATTGCATAAAAATGATGAGAAATACAATTAATCCGTAATTGAAAGTTTATGAGTAGGAGCAATAATTTGAAAAGATATAGAAAATCAACTTGAATCATCCAACATGCTGCGAGGTAACGGCATATTGGATGCTTTTTTATTTTATCCCCTTTTTTACGTATGAAAGGGTGGGATACTTTGTTGAAAACGAAAAACATTGCAAGGATCATATATAGTTTTCACTTTACGTAATCTGTGAAAGTTAGAGCCATAGTAACTAGTTTGCCAATTTTTAATGTCGATATCGGGCCAATTGACATAATCACCTAGTGTATAAGGATCTAAGCTTTCTCTTAAATCTTTAACCCAGCGTATATTTCGATTTTCTTCATCATCGCATTTCCAAGAGGTAATGTATTCTTGCGCAATAATTGCTTTGCGATGGAAATAAGCTGTTTCAGTAGGCGAAATATTTTCCACAGCACCTACGAGCGATTGGTGCCAAATACTCGCATCTTTATTTGGTGCATGAGAAAGAAAATATTGCATAATCTGAATGCCTTTAAGAGGGATAGGTTTATATACGTAGGAACCGGAGCGCTTGAAGTTTTCAGGGATGTTACCACTGTTAAAAAATTCAACAGCCTTTATATAAGGAACTTCATCTATAAAGAGAGAGGGGGTACCGGTTTCAAGAAGTGGTGATAATAAGGAATGGAGTTCAGAGGGAGAGCCAACAAACTCACCTTGTGCTTCAATTTTATTTTGTTGCTTTGCGAATAATTCAATTGATGAAGTGAGACGTTCATCTATATAAGGCGCCCAGTTTTGCCAAGCTTGAAATGCAGCGATAAAATCTTCCCATTCCCATGTGATGGAGAAGATTGATACATTTTTTATAGGATGTACTCGAAAAGTTAAAGAAGTAACAATTCCGAAGTTTCCACCACCACCGCCGCGGCACGCCCAAAA
This sequence comes from Bacillus cereus group sp. N31, assembly GCF_016483245.1. NCBI lineage: Bacteria > Bacillati > Bacillota > Bacilli > Caryophanales > Bacillaceae > Bacillus > Bacillus cereus group sp. N31. The sequence continues at coordinate 98,904 of NZ_JAEHCH010000017.1, forward strand.
CAAGTTAGGGTTTTCTTGTTCGTTTGCACGAATGATTTTTGCGCCCAATTTACCGCATGCTTGTACCATTTCAACTTCTACTAATTGATCACATGTTAATCCAAATAAGCGTGAAAGCATACCGATACCACCACCAAGTGTTAATCCAACAATTCCAACACTTGCACTTGTACCAGCCGGTATTGTAACACCATAATTCCAAAGTTCTTTATAAACCGTACCAAGATTTGCACCAGCTTCAATTGTTGCTGTTAATTTATTTGTATTAACAGTAATGCGATGCATTTCACTCACATCAATAATAAGTCCTCTATTTAAAAGAGAAAAATTTTCATAGCTATGACGTCCGCTTCTTAAGCGAAATGGTATATGACGTTCACGTGCCCATTTTAAGGCATTACACACATCATTTTTATTTTGGCAAAAAACAATAATACAAGGGAGTTTTGGAATACTTAAATTTAAATTCAATCGGGCTACGTCATAGTCAGGATCTGAGGGAACAACGATACGACCTGTTAATTTTGTTTGTTTCAATTTATCACTCCTTTCTAAAATAAGCAGTGCTTTTTATTAATATATGAAAAGCGTATGTAACGTGCGTGGACAAGAGCAGGTAAGAATGAGATTTACCTTTGTGAGAAATAAATAAAGTGAAGGCTAATAATCAGTGGGAGTTTTGTTCCTCCCCCACTGATTATTAGCCTTCACCAATCGGACTTTAACGGGCAGCCCGATCCCCACCGAACTTCTTTGCTTTCGCTGAATTTTGAGGTGGGGTTCTTACTGCCCGGCCAATAGCGGGATAAAGCATAAGAATAAGGAATCTACATAGAGTTCAATGAAAACAGTTGCAAACTATTCATATTTTGTTATGATAGTGTTACGAAAACGTTTGCATAAAATTTCCGATGGGATGCAAAAGGAGAGAATGACTATGAATAAGACATGGTGGAAAGAAGCAGTTGCTTATCAAATTTATCCACGAAGCTTTATGGATTCAAATGGTGATGGTATTGGAGATTTACAAGGTATTATTGCAAAGCTGGATTATTTAAAAGATTTAGGTATAGATGTAATTTGGATTTGTCCAATGTATAAGTCTCCCAATGATGATAATGGTTATGATATTAGTGATTATCAAGATATTATGGATGAGTTTGGTACAATGGCGGATTTTGATGCTTTATTAGATGAAGTTCATAAGCGTGACATGAAGCTTATTATTGATTTAGTTATTAATCATACGAGTGATGAACATCCATGGTTTATTGAATCTCGTTCATCTAAAGACAATCCGAAGCGTGATTGGTACATTTGGCATGATGGTAAAGATGGTGCGGAACCAAACAACTGGGAAAGTATTTTTAATGGTTCGGCATGGGAATATGATGAAGTAACAGAACAATATTATTTACATTTATTCTCACGTAAACAACCAGATTTAAACTGGGAGAATAAAGAAGTTCGTGAAGTGTTATACGATACAGTTAATTGGTGGCTTGATAAGGGAATTGATGGTTTCCGTGTTGATGCAATTAGCCATATTAAAAAAGAAGATGGCTTCAACGATATGCCAAATCCAAAAGAATTAAAGTATGTACCATCTTTTGATAAACATATGAATGTGGATGGTATTCAACCTTTATTAGAAGAGTTAAAAGAAAATACATTTTCTAAGTACGATATTATGACTGTTGGTGAAGCGAATGGCGTTAAGATTGAAGATGCTGAGCTTTGGGTTGGAGAAGAGCAAGGTAAATTCAATATGGTATTCCAGTTTGAACATTTAAGCTTATGGGATGCAGAAAAGAAGAAAGACCTTGATGTTGTAGGATTGAAAAAGGTATTAACGAAATGGCAAAAAGGATTAGAGAATAAAGGATGGAATGCTTTATATATCGAGAATCACGATAAGCCACGTATCGTTTCAACGTGGGGAGATGATAAACAATATTGGCGTGAAAGTGCAACAGCTCTAGGAGCGATGTATTTCTTTATGCACGGTACACCGTTTATTTATCAAGGACAAGAAATTGGTATGACAAATGTTCAGTTACCAAATATTGAAGATTACGATGATGTAGCAATTAAAAATTTATATCGAGAGAAAATTGCAGAAGGCGTATCACATCAAGATATGATGGAAATTATATGGGCTTCTTGCCGTGATAATTCACGTACACCTATGCAATGGAACGATGAGATGAATGCTGGTTTCACAACAAGTGCACCTTGGTTTGGCATGAATCCAAATTACAAAGAAATTAATGTTGAAAAGCAAAAAAATGACGAAAAGTCTATTTTCAATTTCTATAAGACAATGATTGCCTTGAAAAAAGAGCATGATGTATTGAATTATGGTACGTACGATTTACTTTTAGAGGACGATCCACAAATTTATGCATATACACGTACGTTACAGGATGAAAAAGTCATTGTAATTAGTAATATCTCAAAAGAGGAAGCTGTGTATAATGAGCCTTTATTCGCACTAGAACGCAAACGTTTGCTTTTAAATAACTATGAAGTTGCGGAACATGAACAATTAACTACAATCACGTTAAAACCTTATGAAACAAGGGTTTATCGCATTTCATAATACAAAAGGATGCTCCTTGAGCATCTTTTTTTATGAAAAAAAATAAATTTCTATTGCAATGTGAAAACGCTTTTATTAAAATAGATTTATGAAAACGGTTGCGTAACAAAAAAGATAAAGCAATATGAGGAATCGTTTTCATAAGAGAAACAGAAATTATAATTTAAATCATTATGTTGTTATAAATAAAGGGGAGGAAGAACAGATGAAAATTACGTCTTTTGATTTTTGGCAAAAGTTCGGGAAAGCATTATTAGTTGTTGTAGCTGTAATGCCAGCAGCTGGTTTAATGATTTCCATCGGTAAGCTAATTGGAATGTCTGCTGGGGATATTAACGCAGTTCATACTATTGCTCGTGTAATGGAAGACATCGGTTGGGCAATTATTACAAATTTACACATTTTATTTGCAGTAGCAATTGGGGGATCTTGGGCGAAGGATCGCGCAGGTGGTGCATTTGCAGCACTATTAGCATTCGTCTTAACAAATCGAATTACAGGAGCAATATTTGGCGTAAACGCTCAAATGTTAGCGGATTCAAAAGCGACAGTTTCTTCAGTATTAGCAGGAGATTTAGTTGTAAAAGATTACTTTACTTCTGTACTTGGTGCACCAGCATTAAACATGGGAGTTTTCGTAGGTATTATCACAGGTTTCTTAGGAGCTACTTTATATAACAAATACTATAACTATAATAAACTGCCACAGGCATTAGCATTTTTTAATGGAAAACGATTCGTACCATTCGTTGTAATTGTTTGGTCTACAGTCACTGCGATTGTATTATCACTTTTATGGCCATTTATCCAAAGTGGATTAAATGAATTTGGTCGCTGGATTGCAGCATCTAAAGATAGTGCGCCAGTTGTTGCGCCATTTGTATATGGAACGTTAGAACGTTTATTATTACCATTCGGATTACATCATATGTTAACGATTCCGATGAATTACACAGAGCTAGGCGGAACATATACGATGTTAACTGGCTCAAAAGTTGGGCAAATTGTAGCAGGACAAGATCCATTATGGCTTGCATGGATTACAGACTTAAATAATTTATTAGCAAGTGGAGATACGAAAGCGTATAACGATTTATTAAATAACGTTGTACCAGCTCGTTTCAAAGCTGGACAAGTTATCGGCTCAACAGCAGCGTTAATGGGGATTGCTTTTGCGATGTTCCGTAATGTTGATAAAGAAAAACGTGCAAAATATAAACCAATGTTCTTATCAGCAGCATTAGCAGTATTTTTAACAGGTGTAACAGAACCAATTGAATTCATGTTCATGTTTATTGCACCAGTACTATATGTTGTATATGCTATTACAACAGGACTTGCATTTGCATTAGCAGATTTAATCAACTTACGTGTTCACGCATTTGGATTTATTGAGTTAATTACTCGTACACCGATGATGGTTAATGCAGGACTAACAAGAGATTTAATCAATTTCGTTATCGTTTCATTAGTATTCTTCGGTCTTAACTTTACATTATTCAATTTCTTAATTAAAAAGTTCAATTTACCAACACCAGGACGTGCAGGTAACTATATTGATAATGAAGATGAGTCATCAGAAGGAACAGGAAATGTACAAGATGGTTCATTAGCAACAAAAGTTATTGATTTATTAGGTGGAAAAGAAAATATTGCTGACGTAGATGCTTGTATGACGCGTTTACGTGTAACAGTAAAAGATTTAGATGTTGTTGCACCAGAAGCGCAGTGGAAACAAAATGGTGCTTTAGGGCTAATCGTAAAAGATAAAGGTGTACAAGCAGTATATGGTCCGAAAGCTGACGTATTAAAGTCAGACATTCAAGATATGTTAGGTGCGTAATAATATGAAATTGCTAACTTTAAACTGTCACTCTTGGCAAGAAGAGAATCAAATGGAAAAGATAAAATATCTTGCTAAAGTCATTCAAGAAGAAGAATACGATGTCATCGCATTGCAAGAAGTCAGTCAGTCGATACAAGCTGAAAATGTATGCGGTAACAAGAAAAAAGATAATTTTGGACTTTTACTATTAGAAGAGTTAAAAGTGTTAAATGTAAAAGATTACAATATTACTTGGGATTTCTCTCATATTGGTTATGATGTGTATGAAGAAGGATTAGCGATTCTAACGAAACATAATGTTATAAAAGAAGATATGTTTTTTGTATCAGAAAATAAGGATACAACGTATTGGAAAACACGCAAAATTGTAAGTGCAACAATTGCTTATAATGGTAAGGATATAACGTTTTATTCTTGTCATCTAGGTTGGTGGAATGATGAAGAAGAATCATTCCAAGGTCAAGTCGATCGTTTGATGGAGCGTGTAGATAGCAATGAACTTTCCTTCTTAATGGGGGATTTTAATAATAATGCTCGTTTGCAGGGTGAGGGTTATGAATATTTGATGCAAAAAGGTTTGTACGACACATACGAACTAGCGATAGAGAAGGATGAAGGAACAACTGTCCAAGGCGAGATTGCTGGTTGGGATGAAAATAAACATAATTTGCGAATCGATTTAATAGTGTGTAACCAAAGTAAAAGAGTTCGTTCTTCAAAAGTTATTTTTAATGGTACAAATCGAAATGTAATTTCAGATCATTTCGGTGTAGAGGTTCAATTAGATATATAATAGAAGAAATCCTCACAGATGATGAAAAGCTGTGAGGATTTTTTTTAGGAATACAAGTATTTCCAAGAGAAAATACTTGTATTTTTTATGACATTTCCTATATATTTGTTATTATTGAATGTAAAACTAATTTGGTCATTTTGTATGCATACTTTTTTTACTTCGTTATATAATGAAGTAAGTGAAATATTTAATGGGAAAAATAGTGTGTTTTCGTTTAATCCACGATGTAGAAAGTGATATAATTGCAAAATGTATGTATCATTTTCTAAAGAAGGAAAAATATATAATTAGGTGATAACTTCTATGAAACAAATTTGGCGTATTTATAAGACAGATTTACGGAATGTAGCTAAACATTGGGCTGCAATTGTTATTGTTTTAGGGTTAATGATTTTACCATCGTTATATGCATGGTTTAACATTAAAGCTTCTTGGGATCCATATGGAAATACAAAAGAGGTTCCCATTGCAGTTTCTAACCAAGATGCAGGCTCTAATTTAAGAGGGAAAGATATCAATATCGGGAAAGAGATTGTAGATTCTCTTAAGAAAAACAAAAACCTTGGTTGGAAATTTGTAGACGAAAAACAGGCAATTTACGGAGTTGAGCGTGGAGATTATTATGCAAGCATTACGATTCCGAAAGACTTCTCTGAAAAAATTGCAACTGTTCTGGATGAAAATCCACAGAAACCAGAACTTGATTACTATGTAAATGAAAAGGTAAATGCGATTGCACCGAAAATTACAGCAAAAGGTGCATCAGGTATTACAGAAGAAATTAGTAAAAACTTTGTTAAAACAGCGAATGGTGAGATTTTTAAAATCTTCAATGACCTTGGAATCGATTTAGAAACAAACTTACCAAGTATCGAGAAAGTAAAAGATCTTGTCTTTAAGTTAGAAGCGCAGTTCCCAGAAATGAATACACTGATGGATAAGGCGTTAGATGATGCGACTCGAGCAGAGGATGTTGTGAAAGTAGCGCAAAAAGAGCTGCCAGTTGTAGAAAGTGTTATTAATGATGGGCAAGAAGCGTTAGGGAATTTAGATAAGTTCTTTGCAAACAACGATCAAACATTGCAAAATGCTCCTGGGACGATACGAAATCATTTAACAACGGCTAAAGATGTAATGGACAAAGCAAATACGTTTACGAACTTTTTAATGAATCCAGGGATAGACCTTTCTGGTATGAAGGGATTACCTGAGTTTCCAGCGCGTCCGGATCTTTCAAAGTTGAATGATGAAGGTTATAAAAATATTGCAAGAAATATTAATCAAACAGTGAATAATGTTTTAAACTCGGCACGTGCAGGAACAACATACGGGAAAAGTGTTGTAAACGGATTGCAAAATGGTCAGTTTGATCCAGAAAAGGCAAAGCAAGATCTTAATGCGGTTTCTGAAAATCTTCAAGGTCGTACAGATAGTGTTGCATACCTTATTAATGTATTTACTGAACTTCAAAAATCGGCTACGACTGATTTTGGTCAAAGCTTTTTCCAAGGGCGAGTGGATCGCTTAACTAAGCTGAAAAGCGGTATGGAAAATGCAAACAACGGTATTAAAGATATTGTAAATGTTATTGGTACAGGACAAGAAGTAAAGAAAGATGTAACAGATGCAGCAAATCAAAAATTAGATGCAGCAAATGGATTAATTGATCAAGCGGAAAAAGATTATAATGAAACATTTGTAGCAGATTATAAAAAAGCAGTTAGCACAGTTGATCAAGCGAAAGCTGATGCAAATGGAGCATACGATACTGTGAAAAATGAATATGATAAGGCAAAAAATACTTTTGAAGGTATTATAGCAGACGTAAATAATAGAGGTGTTAATGGATTAGATAGCACAAAAGTATATTTAAACGATTTAAATGGTCAATTACAAGCTACTAAGAATCTAATTGGTGATGCGATTCCGGTTCTAGAAAGCACAAATAAGGTATTAGCAGATGTAAATAGTGACAAAAACCTTAATAATGGAATTGCAAAATTGAATAAAGCACAAAATGCTGTTCAAAAAGGTATAGATGCAACAAATAAGGCAACTACATTAATTAACAATGGACAGAAGCCTACAAAAGAGGTTGTAGAAAGTATTAATGAAGCAACTAAAAATGCTTCAGCTCAATTAGGAGATTTCTTAGCAACATATGATTCAGAAATCGTTCCAAACTTTAACACAGCAATTGAGCGTACGAAACGTATGTCTAAAAACACAACTCAAATTTTAAGCGAAGCAGACAAAAAGCTTCCAGATGTTAAAAAATTACTAGAAGATTCATCAAAAGGCTTAGTAGACGGTAGAAAGAAATTAGCAGACATTAAAGCTGACATGCCGGAAACTGAGAAAAAGGTTAAAGAATTAGCAAATAAAATTCGTGATTTTGAATCTGAAGAGGATATAAAAGACATCATACGCTTATTGAAAAACGATGTTGAAAAGCAAAGTGATTACTTTGCGAATCCAGTAAATTTAAAAGAGAATAAATTATTTGCGATGCCGAACTACGGTTCAGCGATGTCACCATTCTATACAGTGCTTGCATTATGGGTAGGCGCATTATTAATGGTTTCATTATTAACAGTAGAAGTACATGAAGAGGGCGCAAATTATAAGAGCCATGAAGTTTACTTCGGACGTTTATTAACATTCTTAACGATAGGTCTTTCACAAGCGTTTATCGTATCAATGGGAGATATATTCTTACTCGGTACGTACGTAGTCGATAAATTCTGGTTTGTGTTATTTAGTTTATTTATTGGTGGAGTCTTCGTTTGTATCGTATACTCACTCGTTTCTATTTTCGGAAACGTTGGGAAATCGATGGCGATCATTTTACTTGTACTGCAAGTAGCAGGATCGGGCGGAACATTCCCAATTCAAATGACACCGGCGTTCTTCCAAGCACTTTATCCGTTCTTACCATTCACATACGCAATTAGTGCAATTCGTGAAACAGTGGGTGGAATGCTTTGGGATATCGTAACAAGAGATTTACTTGTACTAAGTGTTTTCGTAGTAGTTATGATTGTTGCTGCATTATTACTGAAAACGCCAATTAATAAATCAAGCGAAAAATTCGTTGAGAATGCAAAAGGAAGTAAAATTATTCACTAAAAAAAGGTTCCTACCGATAGAGGTAGGAACCTTTTTTGTTTAATCAAATTTTAATTTCTTTAATGCTTCTGCGAACGGGTTATTTAATGGTTCTTCTTCTTTGTTCTGTTGTTTCAAATATTTTTGAACGTCACGCTTATCAGCTTTGTTTCCAGATTCTTTTTTACGTCTCTCCTGGAATGTCGATAATTTTTCGCGATAGCCACATTTACATGCAAAGATTTGACCTTCACCTTCACCACGTAGTTCTAGTTTCTTCTTACATTGTGGACAACGAGCGTTTGTTGTGCGAGATACATTTTTACGATGACCACATTCACGGTCTTGGCATACGAGCATTTTTCCTTTTTTGCCGTTTACTTCTAGCATCGGTTTACCACAGTCTGGACAAGACTTTGTTGAAATGTTGTCATGTTTATATTTTTTATCGCTCGATTTAATTTCAGAAACAATTTCTTTCGTATAGTTCTTCATTTCAGAAATGAAGACTTCTTTTTTCAGTTTACCTTTTGCGATAGCCTCAAGTTTTTGTTCCCATTCACCAGTTAGTGTAGGAGATTTTAACTCTTCTGGTACTAAATCAAGTAACTGACGGCCTTTTGATGTAATGTGAATATCTTTACCACGCTTTTCAAGTAAAAATGAATTGAAGAGTTTGTCGATAATATCTGCACGTGTCGCTACAGTGCCTAATCCACCAGTCGATTTTAACGTATCAGCAAGTTGTTTATTTTGCGTATCCATATATTTTGTAGGATTCTCCATTGCTGAAAGTAAAGTCGCTTCATTAAATCGTGCAGGTGGCTTTGTTTGACCTGATGTTTGCATAATTAACTTTACAGCTAATGTATCACCTTTTTCAATGTGAGGTAGAAGCTGCTCTTTTACGTCATCAGTTACATCATCGTCTTCAAAGCGATTTTCGTATACTTCTTTCCAACCAGAGTGTAAAACCGTTTTTCCGCGTGCAATGAACGTTTCATTACCAACTTTTGTGCGTAACGTTAGTTGCTCGTATTCGAATGCTGGGAATAAAACAGCTAAGAAACGTTTCACAACTAAATCATAAATTTTACGCTCTTTATCTGTAAAGGATGAGAAATTAACGTATCCTTCTGTTGGAATAATTGCGTGATGATCGCTTACTTTACTATCATCAACAAATGATTTATTAGGCTTAATTGGCTTTTGTAGTACTTTATGTGCTAACGGACGATATTCCCCGACACCGCACGCTTTTAGACGTTCTGGAAGTGTTCCAACGATATCAGATGAAATGTAGCGTGAATCTGTACGAGGATACGTCAACACTTTATGTTGTTCATATAATTTCTGCATAATGTTTAATGTTTCTTTAGCAGAGTAACCAAACTTTTTATTTGCATCACGTTGTAATTCAGTTAAATCGTAAAGGCCAGGAGAGAATGACTTCTTCTGTTTTTTATCAATTTCCACAACAGTGGCATTTTGTTTATCTAGATTTTTTACAATACCATCAATTTTTTCTTTATTAAAACTACGGCTATTACCGTTTGCATCTTGCCAAGTTAGTTTTAACTTATCAGTTGTTTGCGCTTCGATACCGTAGTAAGTTTGAGCTTTGAAGTTTTTTATTTCATCTTCACGACTAGCGATCATAGCGACAGTAGGCGTTTGTACACGACCGCAATTTAGTTGAGCATTAAAGCGAGTTGTTAAAGCTCGAGTCGCGTTAAGACCGATGTACCAGTCAGCTTCTGAACGCGCAACTGCTGAAGCATATAAATTGTCATATGCTTTACCTGGTTTTAAATTTGCGAAGCCATCTTTAATTGCTTTATCAGTAACAGATGAAATCCATAAACGCTTAATAGGCTTCTGTATTTTAACTTTATCGATAATCCAACGTGCGACTAATTCGCCTTCACGTCCAGCATCTGTCGCTACAATAATTTCATTTACATCTTTTCTAAGTAGCTGGCTTTTCACAGCATTAAACTGTTTACCAGTTTGTTTAATAACCGTTAATTTCAAACGCTCCGGTAGCATCGGTAAGTCTTCTAAATTCCATTTTTTATATTTCACATCATAGCTTTCTGGATCTGCTAATGTAACGAGATGACCTAAAGCCCAAGTTACAATATATTTACTACCTTCAAGATAGCCGTTTCCTTTTTTATCACACTTCAGTACACGAGCAATATCTCGCGCAACGGAAGGTTTTTCAGCGATTACAACGCTTTTTGACATATTAAAAACATCCTTTCAAATTTCCATAAGTTAAATATAGCATACATTTTCTTGAGATTCAGTTTCGCTCGAGGTTTGAGCTGTTTTAGTGGAATGAACAAAACTCCTACTGATTAAAGTTTCACTTTATACGGAAAAGTAAAGAACTTGTTATTTTACTAGAATAAGAGTAGACTTTGAAGTAGATGAATAAGAAACACATGGGAGTTTGTGGATGCAAACTGAGAGTATGACTAATCCGTCATTGACCATTTGAACCTGTTGGATAATGCCAGCGTAGGGAGAGTGTAAAAGCACATGTTCAGGCACTTTGCATACGCGCAAAGTGCCTTTTTGTGTATCTCCCATCATTATAGTTAGGAGATGAAAAGGATGAATAGGAAAGAAATTAGTAAAGTAGTGGATTTAGTGAGGGAATCTAATCCGCTCGTTCATAATATTACAAATGTTGTTGTAACAAACTTTACAGCGAACGGTTTGTTAGCACTAGGGGCATCGCCTGTAATGGCGTATGCAAAAGAAGAAGTAGCAGAAATGGCTAGCATTGCGGGAGCGTTAGTATTAAATATGGGAACACTTCGTCCCGAGGAAGTAGAAGCGATGTTACTTGCTGGTAAGTCGGCTAATACGAATGATGTACCAGTATTGTTTGATCCTGTTGGCGCAGGAGCAACATCATATCGAACAGAAGTTGCGAGACATATTCCAGCTGAAATAGAGCTAGCGATAATTCGTGGGAATGCAGCTGAAGTAGCTAACGTTATTAATGAGAGATGGGAAATTAAAGGGGTAGACGCTGGTACTGGAAATGGCAATGTTGTAAATATTGCAAAACAGGCAGCAGAGGAATTGAATACAGTTGCGGTCATTACTGGAAAAGAAGATGTCGTTACAGATGGAGAGCGAACGATTCTTATTCGAAACGGTCACTCCATTTTAACAAAGGTGACGGGAACAGGTTGTTTACTAACTTCGGTAATAGGAGCATTTGTAGCAGTTGAAAAAGATTATGTAAAAGCAGCGGTAGCCGCATTAACATTTTATGGGGTAGCTGCGGAACTGGCAGCTGCTACAACATTAGGAAAAGGGCCTGGTAGTTTCCAAATTGAATTTTTAAATCAATTAGCGAATACAACTTCAGGTGATATTGAGAAGTATGGGGAAATTGAGGAGTTAGAGCAAGGGGGATGAAACACATGATGCGCATTGAAACCAAGAAAATGTCTAACCTATTGCAAGTGTATTTTATTATGGGAAGCAATAATTGCAAGAAGGATCCGTTAGCTATATTGAAAGAAGCGTTAGACGGTGGAGTGACACTTTTTCAATTTCGTGAAAAGGGAGAAGGGGCTTTAACTGGAGAGGATAGAGTGCGTTTTGCAAAGAAATTGCAGGCGCTTTGCAAGGGATATGGTGTTCCTTTCATTGTAAATGATGATGTAGAATTGGCCATTGAATTAGATGCAGATGGTGTTCATGTGGGACAAGATGATGAAGGGATTACATCTGTTCGTGAAAAGATGGGAGATAAAATTATCGGTGTATCTACACATACAATTGAAGAAGCAAAATGGGCGATTGAAAACGGAGCAGATTATTTAGGAGTTGGGCCTATTTTTCCAACAAGTACGAAAAAAGATACGAAAGCGGTTCAAGGAACGAAAGGATTAGCTCATTTTAGAGAACAAGGAATTACAGTGCCGATTGTTGGTATCGGTGGGATTACAATTGAAAATACTGCTGCCGTTATAGAAGCGGGTGCTGATGGCGTTTCAGTTATTTCTGCAATTAGTCTAGCGGATTCTGCGTATGAAAGTACGAAGCGATTAGCTGGGGAAGTAAATAAGTGTTTGTAGATAAAAGACCACGTAGTATGAAAATACTACGTGGTCTTTTGTCGTATAAAACAAAATATGCCGCCTAAACTAGTATGTATAAACATATATTGTTTCGGAGGCGAAGGCATGATTGTATTTCAGGATATTATAGCTGCTTATGAGAAAATGAAGGGCATTGTACATATGACCCCATTAGATTATTCAAGTACATTTAGTGAGTTATCACAGAATGAAGTGTATTTAAAGCTGGAGAATTTACAAAAGACAGGCTCTTTTAAAGTACGTGGTTCTTATAATAAAATGGTTTCTCTTGAGAAAGGTGATTTAGAAAATGGTGTTGTTGCGGCATCTGCTGGAAATCATGCGCAAGGAGTCGCTTATTCTAGTAATATGCTTAGTATTCCTTGTACGATTGTGATGCCAAAAGGTGCTCCGTTAAGTAAGGTGCTTGCGACAAAAAAGTACGGTGCACATGTAGAATTACAAGGTGATGTATTTGATGATGCCTTAGCTTATGCACTAGATTTAAAAGAGAAGACAGGAGCGAAATTTGTACATCCATTTGATGATGAAGCAGTAATTGCTGGTCAAGGTACAGTCGGTCTGGAAATATTACAACAGCTGGAAGATGTAGAGGCTGTTATTTGTCCTATTGGAGGTGGAGGACTAATTGCAGGAGTTGCGATGGCAATTAAAGAACAAAAGCCATCAGTGAAAATATACGGGGTGCAGACACTTGCTTGTCCGGGAATGAAACAGTCACTTGAGGAAAAGAAGGTAATAACAGTAGAGTCGACGCCAACTATGGCGGATGGAATCGCGGTTAAAAGGCCAGGTGATTTGACTTTTGAACTTGTACAACGTTATGTGGATGATGTGTTTTGTGTAGATGAGATGGAAATTGCACGAACGATGTTAATGCTTCTTGAACGGAACAAATTGTTGGTTGAAGGGTCTGGTGCGAGCTCATTAGCTTCTTTGCTTTATCGCAAAATCCCAATAAAAGAAAAAAAGGTCGTATCCGTACTAAGTGGTGGAAATGTCGATGTAAACTTTATTTCGCGTATTATTGAGCATGGAATGGTTGAAGCAGGACGCTTCATTCACATCGCGACAATGATTAAAGATAAGCCAGGCTATTTGCATCATTTGCTCCAGATTGTAACAAATTTTGAAGCGAATGTATTAAATATACATTTAGAACGGATTGGTACAAAGGTATTTCCAGGATATGTGCAATTGCACTTATCATTAGAAACGAAAGATAGAAATCATATTGAAGAAATATTGAGTGGTTTAAAAAAGAAAGGGTATGTTGTAGAAGTTATTGATTGAAAAAATTAAACAAACGTTTAATTAAAAAAGCACAAACCCTTTTAAATTATAGGTTTGTGCTTTTTATTTAAAACATAATTGAAATTAAGAGCATTCCAATTCCGATAGAAGTAAAGGTTGCGATTAAGCCGGGAATCATGAAGCTATGATTTAAAACGTATTTACCGATACCTGTTGTACCAGTGCGGTCGAAGTTAATGGCAGCAACGATTGTTCCATAGTTTGGAATGAAGAAGTATCCGTTTACTGCAGGGAACATAGCAATCAGTAATGCTGGCGGAATACCAAGAGACAGTCCAAGTGGCATTAAGGCACGAACTGTTGCTGCTTGGCTGTACAGTAAAATAGATAGAATGAATAATGCAATAGCAAATAGCCATGGTGCACTTGTAACTAAGTGCTGAATTGATCCTTGAATCATATTTAAGTTTCCGTTAAAGAAAGTATCTCCCATCCAAGCGATACCGAAAATAGCAACAACCGCTGTTGCTCCAGCTTTAAAGACGTTACCAGACACAATGCTTTCTACATTTGGTTTACAGAAAATAATAATAAGAGCTGCGATGGTTAACATAACCATTTCAATTGTGTTTGGCATGGAAAGACGAACTAGCTTCCCGTCAACCATCCATCCTGGACGAAGTGCTTCAAATGAACCAAGAAGTACGACAAGGAAAGTTCCTACTAGGAAAAGAATAACTGATAATTTAGCGCCTTTTACACCTACAAATTCTTTTTTCTCTTCAAGCTTAGGAATCATACCTTCTTTTAATCGTTTTAAGTATTCAGGGTCTTCATTTAGTTCTTTCCCCATCTTACTAGCAACGAATGCAGCTACCATACAAGCGATGAAAGTAGAAGGGATACTTACTTTTAAAATATCTAATAAAGTAATTTTATAGTCAGCTAACATTGCTAAAAGGGCAACTGTGGCAGCTGAAATGGGACTAGCTGTAATTGCTTGTTGAGAAGCGATTACGGCAATTGACATTGGTCGTTCTGGTCTAATTCCTGATTCACGAGAGACTTCTGCGATAACAGGAAGTACAGAATAGGCAACGTGACCAGTGCCAGCACATAGTGTGAACAAATAAGTAACAATTGGAGCGAAAAATGTAATGCGCTTTGGATTTTTTCGTAAAGCTTTCTCAGCTAGATGAACAAGATATTCCATTCCTCCAGCGGCTTGCAAAGCACCAGCGGCAGTAATTACTGCTAAAATCATAAGCATTACATCGATAGGAGGAGCGGTTGGTTGTAAGTGGAAGACAAAAACGAGTATTGCCATACCAACTCCACCCATTACTCCTAAGCCAACTCCGCCTAGGCGTGCACCAATAAAAATGCAGAGTAATAAGGTAAGAAATTGTAGCCAAAACATGATAAATTACCTCCGAAATTCATAAGTTAAGATATATTCGAATAATTTAATTTAAATGAAAATTAGTGAAATATCCGAAGGGATCTTTGATTTATATACGTTTTTTATTATATAACATAAAAAAAGTAACATTCACGTATTTTGTTAAATTATTTCGAAAAAATAATACATTGGAATTTTATATTTATATCTCTAAATAAGTAGACATTTTAATTTAAATGTTGTAACCTTGGAAAGAGAATAATTTAATTCTCATAGAACTCCCATATCGTTCAACTCGTTCAGCGAGAAAGGCAAA
The DNA here is from genome assembly GCF_016483245.1 of Bacillus cereus group sp. N31. Lineage (NCBI taxonomy): Bacteria > Bacillati > Bacillota > Bacilli > Caryophanales > Bacillaceae > Bacillus > Bacillus cereus group sp. N31. The sequence goes on from NZ_JAEHCH010000017.1 coordinate 114,358, forward strand.
CTGATGGAAACATGAGGGCGCAAAACTATAGGGGCTAAGGTCGAAAGGCTATGCTAGCCAGTTACCGGACGGATAGGGTTGGTCTTGACCAATGCTTTTTACATTGGTCTTTTTTTATTCTCGAACATATTGAGAATCATTTCAAACAAAATATTGATATATTTTGTTTTTTTGTTTTAAATAATTAAGGAAGGTGAATATTGATGAAAAAGTATTGGCATAAGTTATCGTTTCTTCAAAAGAACGTCTTATTAACTGTATTAGTTATTTTGACGCTTGTTGGAAGTATGGGCGCGTTAAGTTTCAATTTGTTTCAAAATAGTATGATGTCTTTATTTGAAAGGCAGTCTATTGAAACAGGAGAGATAGTAGTACATGACTTGGATACAGAATTAGTTAAAGATATGGCGAAAGATCCTACAACCGAAAGAGTGAAAAAAGAAAAGTTAACAGAGCAATTAGATGAAGTGACAAAAGGTTTAAAAAGTGTGGGACAAACGTATGTTACAGGAGCAAAGCCGAATGAAAAACGAGAATTACAACTCGTTGGTTTGACTACAGAGCTAACAAATGCAGTGCCTGTAAAGCCGGGAGATTATTATGAACAACCGACTCATTGGATGGATGCATATGATAAAGTGATGGACACGAAAAAGGCCCAAATGACAGAAGTATATGAAGATGAATTAGGTTCGTGGGTGACAATATTAGAACCAATTAAAGATGGAGAAAACAATATTGTTGCAATTGTTGCGGCTGATTTAGATGCTTCTATCGTTCCTAGTACAAAGAAGAATTTTTTGATACAGGGTTTACTATTTATTATTATTTCATTAGCAATCGCGACTATTGCTCAATTCTTTATCGTACGTAACTCGTTAGCTCCATTAAAAGATTTACGAGAGGGATTACGTAAGATTGGTGAAGGTGACTTAAGTATTAAATTAAAAGAAAGACCAGATGATATTGGAATTATTAATGTTTATTTCAATGATACAATTGAGAAATTTAAAGGGATTATAGATAAAGTTAGGCAGACCGCTGAGCAAGTTTCTTCTTCTTCACATGAATTGTCGGCAAGCACAGAGGAAAATAGCATGGCAGTTCAAGAGATTGCAAGTTCTATTGAAGGTTTAAGAGTAGGGGCACAGTCTCAAGAAACTTCAGTCCAACAATGCTTAGGAATTGTGCATGGAATGGAAGATAAGGTAGAAGAGATAACTGGAGCTGCGAAACAAGTTGCGGTTGCCTCAGAAGGTATGGAGCAACATTCAATTGAAGGTAATGAAGTGATTGGACAAATTATTAATCAAATGAGTTTAATCCAAAATGCAGTGAAAGATTTATCTTCTATTATTTATTCGTTAGAAACAAGATCAAAAGAAATTAGTGATATTGTAACTGTAATTACAGGTATTTCAAATCAAACAAATTTATTAGCTTTAAATGCTTCTATTGAAGCTTCTCGTGCTGGAGCAGCTGGAAGAGGATTTGCAGTTGTTGCTGATGAAGTACGTAAATTAGCAGAACAAACTGAAACGTCAGCGAAAGATATAGCAAAATTAATTAGTGAAACACAAGCTGAAACAGAAGAGGCTGTAGTTTCAATGCAAAAAGGTTCAAAAGAAGTAGAATCTGGAATTTCACTTGTTCAAAGTAGTGGTGCTTTCTTTGAAAAAATTTCAAAATCAGCACAATCTGTTAAAAATCAAGTGAAAGCTGTTTCTGGCAATTCGAGTGATATTTTACAAAATAGCCAGAATATCGTTCAAGTCGTAAATGAATTATCACATATTGCAAATACTTATGCGAATAGTAGTAGTAATGTTGAAGAAAGCATGAAGGAGCAAGAAATATCAGTACAAGATATTGCAGAATTAGCGACTTCTTTAAGTTGGCTTTCTCAGGAATTGCAAGAGCTAATTGGTGAGTTTAAAAGCGAATAAGGAAAAGTGAAATTTTAATCAAGGGGGCAGCCCCCTTGATTATGAGTTGAACAAATCTGCCCGTTAATACGGGATAAAAAAGGTGTGAATTTTCACACCTTTATTATATTTAGGAGAGGAATTTACATAAATATGAAATTAGCGATTTCTTATAATGAGATGGTAAAAGAATTTTTAGGGAAAGTAGAAGGGAGTATTCAAATACCTAAAGATGCACAAAAGATAGAGTTTGGAATAAAAAGAAAAACTATACCATTTCCAAAATTGACTCATATTGTAGATTTAATAGGAGCAGCTGCGACGTGGTTATATCATGTTTCTAAAGAAAAACATATTGTCGTGCTTTATCATGTAAGAGGAAGTTTATTTCCGATTACTATTGAAGTTTCTAATTTTCTCTCCTATGAAAGTTTGAATTTGCAGATTGAAGAGCAGCTGGAACAAATTAAAGAAATGAATGAGGAAGAAATAGAAGAGTTTCAAAACGGTAATACATTATATGAAATGTCACCTATTATTATTGGTGAAACATATTATGAGCTACAAGACACAAATACATTACAATTTGTATTTAGTAAAAATATGCAAAGTGTAGAAATAATATATAATAGTGTTAATTGGAAAGAGACAACGATTACTCGTTATGCACAACAAATACAAGGTATTTTAATTGATTCATCACAAAATGCGAATAAACATATAAAACATTTTAATGTTATTACAGAGGCCGAGATGGCACTTTATAGTCAAGTGAATGATACGACAGCAGTATATCCTGAGAAAAGTATCGTCGATATGTTCTATAATACTGTTACTCAATTTCCAAATCGTATAGCTTTATCTTCAAGGGAAGGTACTTTAACTTATGAGGAGCTAAATAAAAAAAGTAATCAAATAGCTCATATGTTAATGAAAAACGGCGTCCAATTAGGAGACTATGTTGGAATATTTATGAAACGTAGCATAGACACAGTAGTAAGTATGGTAGCTATATTAAAAGCTGGTGCAGCGTATGTTCCGATTGATCCAGATTATCCGGAAAGTAGAATACAGTACATTATTCAAGATAGCCAAGCGAAAGTTATATTGATGAAAGAGACGCCTATAACATGTGATGGGGTTCAAACAGTTTCAATGTATGATAGTGAAACTTATGAAGATATAGATGTACAGTTGTCTATTCATTGTGATGATGTAGCTTATATGATTTATACATCTGGTTCAACAGGGAATCCAAAGGGAACGATGTTAGCACATAGAGGCGTTGTTAATCTGTACACTTGGATGCAAAAGCAATATGAATTGACAGAAGAGGATGTATTTGCCCAATTTCCTTCCTTTAGTTTCGATGCTTCTGTATGGGAGTCATTTGCTTCTTTATTCTGCGGAGGAAACTTGTATGTATTATTAGAGGAAGAGCGATTGTCTGTAGAAGCATTTGCAAATGCAATCTATAAAGTGAAAGCAACCTCGATCTTGGCATTAGCGACAATTTTTGTTCGACAAGTAGCAACTTATTTAGCAGAAGAAGATATATATAAGCTAGCTTCCCTGAAAAGAATTGCGATTGGCGGTGAAATGTTGCCTGTAGAGGTTATTAAATTGTGGAGAGAAAGAATAAATACAAATGTTGAAATTCATAATGTATACGGACCGACAGAATGTACTGTAGTGACGACAACCTATAAAATACCTAATCAGTTAAATGAGGATGTTGCGAGTATTCCCATTGGTAAACCATGTGCTAATTATCAAGTTATGATTTTGGATGAGAATATGAATCTTTGTCCAATTGGTGTACCTGGTGAATTATATATAGATTCAGTAGGATTAGCAAAAGGGTATTTTAATAAGCCTAATAAAACAATTGAAGCTTTTATTCCGAACCCCTTTAATCCTATAGTTAATATATATAAAACAGGTGATATCGTTAAGTTGCTAGAGGATGGAAATATAGAGTTTTTACATCGGAAAGATGATCAAGTAAAAATTAGAGGACATCGTATTGAACTAGGAGAAATCCAAAGTAAAATTTCTCAAAATCATAATATAAAAGAAAATGCTGTTTTTGCTAAGAAGAGCAAGGAAGGTAGCCAATATTTAATCGCATTCTATACAACTTTGAACAAAAAGGAAATACCAGAATTAGTTTATCAGTTACAAGAGCAGTTACCGGATTATATGGTACCATCTAAATTAATTTATATTAATGAACTACCACTTACACCAAATAAAAAGGTTGATGTTAAAAAGTTAGCTCAGTTAGAAGAAAAGTATGAACCGGTTCGTCTACAAGAATATGTTGCACCTTCTAATAAAGCAGAGAAACAAATAGCGAAAGCTTGGGCAGAGGTATTAGGAATTTCAAAAATTGGAGTGTATGATGATTTCTTTACAATTGGTGGACATTCGTTGAAAGTATTGAGAGTCTTAACATTGTTAAAAGAAGATTTTTCACATTTAACAATTCAAGATTTCTTTAAAGAAAGAACGATATATGGATTAGCTAGAATTGAGAGAGAAGTAAAAGTAGAGACAGAAGAAGTATTTCGTGAATATAAGGTGATTCACGAACCGAATACTATTACTTATTCGAATGTTTTAGAAGAAATTAACATCTCAAATGTCTTTTTAACAGGAGCTACTGGTTATTTGGGGTCGCACATATTATATGAATTATTGAGAGATACATCTGCTACCATTTATTGTTTAGTAAGACCGACAAAAGATGTGCAACAAAGAATTATCGATACATTAACAAGCTACTTTAATGATATATGTGAAGAGTGGTTACAGCGTATACAGGCTGTACCTGGTGATTTGGGAGAAGAGTATCTTGGGATGAGCGAAGAGGAATTTATTTTAATTAGTTCTAAGGTCGATACGGTAATTCATTGCGGTGCAGATGTAAGACATTTTGGAGATGTAAAACAATTTAAAAATGTGAACGTCCAAGGCACGAGCCGTATGCTAGCGTTAGCCGAGAATGGTGCTATATTCCACTTTATTTCTACAATTGGTATTCCGATAGAATTAGCGGTAGAGCAATGGGATACATATATGGAAACAGGTGATTTCAATTATAATGTAGAGTTAGAGAATGTGTATTCCGATAGTAAACTACAGGCGGAAAATCTTGTTCGTGAAGCTTTGAAGAGCGGCATACGAGGGAATATTTATCGTGCAGGTAACCTAGCATGTCATTCAGAAACGGGTTCGTTCCAACAAAACATTGAAGGAAATGCATTTTATCGTCTTATTAAAACGATGCTTCTAATTGGAATGGCACCAAATGTGAAGTGGAAAGTTGATTTTACACCAATTGACTTTGCCAGTAAGTCGATTGTATCGTATTTACAAGATCCAAAAATTGTAGGAGAGACGTTACATATTTGTCATCCACATCAAGTTGAATTTGAACATTTTATAAAGCTAATTGAGGGATGTGGATACAATCTTGAAATGGTTCCACTTTCGGAATATGTAAATATCGGGCTTGAATTAGCAAAAGGAAATGAAGAAATAGCAGAGTTAATTGCTTCTCAAGTTGCAGGAGATGGAGCACAGCAATCTGAAATTGTCATGGGTACTCGTAGAACAAATGAATGGATTAAGAAAAAAGAGCTGATAGTGCCAGCGATTAATAAAGAATTTATTCAGCTGTTATTAGCTCATGGTGAAAAAGTTGGATATTTTCCAAAAGTAATGAAATGATTATGTACGCTTTTGTTTGTTCAATAAAATAAATCATGCTACAATGAGAACGAATTAAGAACCGGGGAGCCAATTGGCTGAGAGGATGTAAGTATACATCGACCCTCAACCTGATCTGGATAATGCCAGCGTAGGGAGTTACTTTAAAGTGATGTAGCATAAGTTATTATAGAATAACTTGTATACAAGGCTTTCCTACATGGTAGGAAAGCCTTTTCTTTTTTTGGAAACATATTTTATAAGGGGGATTTTTATTATGTCACAACAAGTTACAATGTCATTTTCAGTAGTACCGCAAGCAAAAACAAAAGATGTATATTCTGTTGTTGATAAAGCAATTGAAGTTGTACAACAATCGGGAGTTCGTTATGAAGTAGGAGCAATGGAAACAACGTTGGAAGGAGAATTAGATGTACTTCTTGATGTCGTGAAACGTGCGCAGCAAGCTTGCGTCGATGCTGGAGCTGAAGAAGTGATTACTTCTATTAAAATCCATTATCGTCCAAGCACTGGTGTAACGATAGATGAAAAGGTTTGGAAGTACCGTGATGAATATGCAAAACCAGAAGCAATCTAAACTTATTACAACAATTTGGCTTATCCTTCTCATTGCCATATGGGAAGGATCTGTTTCATTATTTAAAATCGAACCGTGGATTTTACCAAAGCCTTCTGCCATTGTTCAAGAATTAATTGGAATGAAGGATTTACTATTACCAAATACGATGCAAACACTGCAGGAAGTTATAATCGGACTATTTTTTGCGATTTTACTTGGGACGAGTATTGCAATTATTATGGATGTGATACCTTTATTTCGTATTTTAATAAATCCGTTGCTCGTTATTTCGCAAACGATTCCAATCGTTGTACTTGCACCGTTATTTATTATTTGGTTTGGATATGGGATGTTGCCGAAAGTAATGGTCGTCATACTTGTTTGTTTCTTCCCAATTGCGCTTAGTATTTTAGAAGGTTTTCAAACTGTAGATAAAAATATGTTGAAATTGTTGCAAACAATGAAAGCAACGAAATGGCAAGTTTACCAGAAAGTAAAGTTTCCGGCAGTGCTCCCATACTTTTTCTCGGGTTTAAAAATTGCAGTTACATATAGCGTGATGGGGGCAATTATCGGAGAATGGCTCGGTGCAAGTGAAGGGTTAGGGGTTATGCTTACGAGAGCTACAAAATCCTTTTTAACTGCTCGAGTATTTGGTGTTGCAGCAATTATCGTCATGGTGACATTATGCCTGTATTTTATCGTGGAGTTTATGGCAAGAATAACAGCACCATGGATATATAGAAAGGACGGCAGAAAATGAAAAAAGGTTTAAAAATTATGTTAGCTGCTTTATTAGCAGTAAGTGTGGCTGGGTGTAATCCGGCGAAGAAAGAAGAAAGTGCAAGTAAAGATAAAAAAGTAAAAGTTGTTTTAGATTGGTTTCCAAATACGAATCATACTGGCTTATATGTAGCGAAAACGAAAGACTATTACAAAAAACAAGGGCTTGATGTAGAAATTATCCAGCCTGGTGATAATGTCACAGCAGAGCAGATGATTGCTTCTGGGAAAGCAGATTTTGCGATAAGCGCACAGGAAAATGTAACATTAGCTCGTGTTGAAGGAATCCCAGTTGTTTCTGTTGGTGCAATTATTCAGCATAATACCTCTGCTTTTGCATCACTAAAAAAAGATAATATGACGTCACCGAAAGAATTTGAAGGTAAACGTTATGGTGGCTGGGGAGGACCAGCAGAAGAAGCGACGTTAAAAACAATTATGGAGAAACATCAAGCTGATTTTAATAAAGTCGAAAAAATCATCTTAGGACAAACAGACTTCTTCAAATCAATCGGTCGTGATGCGGACTTTGAATGGATTTATTATGGATGGGATGGCATTGAAGCGAAGCGTCAAGGAAAAGAGTTAAATACGATTATGGTGAAAGACTTAGATCCAGCGCTTGATTTCTATAGTCCTGTTATTATTACGAGTGAAAAACATACGAAGCAAGATAAAGACTTCGTGAAAAAGTTTATGACTGCAACGACAGAAGGTTATAATTTTGCAATTAAAGAGCCGAAAGAAGCTGCTGATATTTTAATTAAAGCTGTTCCAGATGTGAATAAGGAATTAGTACAAGAAAGTCAAAAGTGGTTAAGTACGAAGTATCAAGATGATGCAAAAGCGTGGGGGGTACAGAAGGAAGAAGTTTGGACGAATTACATGAATTTCTTATACGACAACAAAGTTATTAAAAAGAAAATTGATGTAAAAGATGCTTTTACAAATGAATTCCTTCCAAGTGAAAAATGAGCGGATTACAAATAAAAGATATTGTGAAATCTTTCGATGGAAAGAATGTATTAGCAAATATTAGTGCCTCTATACAGGAGGGAGAGTTTGTCTCTTTTGTCGGTCCAAGTGGTTGTGGGAAAAGCACATTGTTAAATATGATTGCGAGTGTTGAAGAGCCAACGAGTGGAGAGGTATTTTATAATGAGGAACATGTGAGAAAACAAGATGTTGTAAGCTATATGCCACAACAAGATTTATTATTACCGTGGCGATCGGCTTTACAAAATATTGTTCTTCCATTAGAAATTGAGGGGAAATCTAAAAAACAAAGGTTAACAGAAGGGATGGAAGCATTAAAGCAGTTTGAGTTAGATGAATATGCGGATCATTATCCTGATGCATTATCTGGTGGTATGCGCCAAAGAATTAGCTTTCTTCGTACATACTTATGTGAGAAGCCAATTATGCTACTTGATGAGCCTTTTGGAAAATTAGATGCATTTACAAAAATGGAAGTACACAGTTGGCTTTTAAATTCTTGGCATCAAGAAAAGCAAACAATTGTTATGGTTACACACGACTTAGATGAAGCAATTTTGCTTTCTGATCGCGTATTTATTTTATCTCAAAGACCAGCATCAATAGTTGGTGAAGTGCAAGTGAAATTACCTCGTCCTCGAACGATGGATATGTTAACATCATTGGAGTTAAAGAAGGATAAGGAAGAAATTTTAAGTGTATTAGCTCCTTATATGAAAAAATAGAAAAAGTCTTTTAACAGTTTTAAACGTTTCACATGAGCTTCTTTCTATGAAACGTGGATAACGAAAGTATGGAATATCGAAGAATGGAACGTTTAAAAATAATCACAAAGAAAAGGCCGTAGCTTATATAAGCTACGGCCTTTTCTTTGTGATTAACATGATTTTCGAGAACTCTTACATGAGAATTGTATGAAGAAGCACTCTTATGGTGCGCTTATAAGCGTGCTTTTTCTGCGATTATGTTTATATTTATAATAATATTAGACGCCTTTCCCTAATAGGCAACTATCTTTTTTGTATATATAGATAGCTTGAAATGGAATGAAAATTATTCCTATATATAAAGAATAAGGTGATTAGTATGGGAAGACAATAGAAATTAAAGGAAATTCATGTAAAATTCAGATGAACTTCACGCAAACTTCATATTGAAAACCAAATATAATTATAATCGGTTATTGTAATTTTAATTTATGATTTTTCGCAAAATTAAAAGTTTGAATTTAGGAAAGATTATTCAAACCTAAATTCAAACTTTAGTGAAACAATTAAAGAATGTTACGTCTAGTTTTCGCTAATAACGGCATTTAAAAGTTCGGCAGGGTTACCTGTTCCTGCACCTCCTATTGTAATGGATCCACCAGGAGGAATTTCACCGTTCCATCCGGCATTGGTAATTATATAATGATTATTTGTTTTACTACTAATTTTAGAATCCCAAACTTGTGTTAAATTGCCGTTATAATCAAATTCTAACTTCCAGTTTTTAATAGGGCTTGTGCCGTTATTTTTAATTACAATTGAGAAGTTATAGCCACTTCCCCAATTTGAAGTAACTGAAAATGTAGCCTTACCATTACCATCAGGAGGCGTTGTGTTAGCATCATCAGTTTTTACAATAATAGAATTAGGTTGTGATTTATTCCCGGCAGCGTCCTTTGCTAGTATTGAAAAAGTGTATTCCGTATTAGGTTTCAAATTTTTAATTGTAATGCTATTTGATGTTGTACTCCATTTTTCTTCCCCAGCAGTAACTTCATATTCAGTAACTCCTACATTATCAGTAGATGCAGTCCAGCTTAATTGGACTAAGCTTGAGGTTTTATTAGTAACCACAATGTTTTTTACGTTCGTTGGTGATTCAGTATCTTTTTGACTGATAGGTCCACCAAGTAATTCGGTTACTAACGTATCAAGCAATTTTGGACCACTACAGCTATATTTTGGACTTGTGCGACAGTCACCACTAAGTTCCCAAAACATTGCTCCACTTAAACCTTTCGTTTTTATATAATCTGTTTTATATTTCATAGATTCATTGTCATCGTAGCTAATAAATGTGCCTGTAGTAGCATTGTATAAATAAGGTACTTTAGCTGTATCATTCCAATAGCGTACAAAACCATTTTTGTTTACGTAATTCGCTGCTAAATCACCGTAATCATAAACACCCGTATCACCAGTAGAATAATCATCCCAAGTACCTTTAGATGCTAGTTTGCCATCACTACCTGGTTTACATGGTTGATATTGCCCATTATTATCTTTCCCACAACTTTTCCAACCACGTCCGTAAAATGGTACGCCTAATACGAGTTTATCAGCTGGTACACCTTCATTTATATAAACGTCAATAGCTCCATCTACGTAAAATTTCGTATCAGCTGCTGGATCATTCGGATCTTTATATAATGCGGCATTATGGTTAGAAGTTGCTTCCCAACCGCCGTGGAAATCATATGTCATAATATTAATCCAATCGAGTATTTGAGAGATTTTCTTTAACTCTGTATGATCGGCATAACGTTGACTTGCCCCTGAAGCAATTGTTAATAAATATTGTTTTCCATCTTCAGTACCGGCTTTATTTAAAGCATTTCGGACATCTTGAAGAAGGAGCGTGAAATTTTGTTTATCTTCAGGACGGTAACTACCACCAGGAATCGTTTCAACACCTGGATATTCCCAGTCTAAATCGACACCGTCAAATCCGTATGCACGTAGGAAATCGACTGTTGATTCTGCGAATACTTTTCTAGTTTTTTCATCAGCTGCCATATCAGAAAATCGATTAGACCAAGTCCAGCCTCCGACGGAAATAATGGTTTTTAAATGAGGGTATTTAGCTTTTAGTCGTTTTAATTCTCCGAAGTTGCCACAACGGGCATATTTATCACAATCTTCCCAAGTTGTACCTGATCCTGGATAAGATTTTGTGACATCAGCCCAGGGCTCACCTAATACGAGAGTACCATTAGGAACTTCTTTATTTTGCAATGGTACACCAGATTCTTTACAGTTCCATGTTTGTTTATTTGGATTATCGGGATGTGTAGAAGGATTTCCATGTTTTCCATTCCAGCAAATATCAGCAAACGCATAGTTTAAATGAGTGAGCTTTGATGCATCGATGTCTGCAACTTGATAATTACGTCCGTAGATGCCCCACGAAGGAAAGTACCCAATAATTTTTTGGTTTTGCGTTGGTGAATTTGCTGATGCGAGATTTGGAGTAATAAAATTTGCGAGAAAAAGAGGTAAGAAGAGTAGTAGAGATAGCAATAGTAATGTGAATTTTTTTGACCTCATAGTCATTTCCCCTTTCAAGGTAAAAGATATATTTAAAGGCATTTGCCGATAAATCAAAGTGAATCTAGACGTATGAAACGTCTAGATAAAAATGATCAGACATCACGAAGTCTATACAAGGGAGCTGGGGTGATTAAATCGTAACAAATGTAAGATTTAGTGTAAACGCTTTATTGTATGAAGAAAGACTTTCTCAATACAAAAAGGCTTTAATACAAACTGCATATGAAAATGAAAGACCGGTGAGGAAGAAAATAGCTTATTATAAATAAATTTGAGAAAAAATTGTATGAAGTCAACTTGTAATGGTGTGGTAAGATGGTGAAATTTCATATAAAATAATAGTAAAAATATGTAAGTGAGAGGATAGTGTGGATGTGTTTTTGAACATTGCTGAAGAAAAGGTTCGACAAGCAATCTGGAATGGTGATCTGGATTATATTTCGAGAAAAGGAAAACCACTACAATTAGAAGATCTTTTAATGGTACCTCTAGAGTTAAGGATGAGCTATAAAATTTAAAAAATGCGGGAATGATTCCAGCAGAAATGGACTTACAAAAGATATATTAAAAATAGAAGATTTAATTGCTTGCTGTTATGATGAAGTAGAGAGGAAAAAATTACAAGAAGGGTTAACAGCAAAAACGTTGTGTTTTCAGCAGGTAATGGAAAAGAGAAAGATAGTTCAGCATTTCTTAAATTAAGTTAAGAGGGATAAGATGAATACATTTGAAACGATAGAAGAATTAGCAACATATATTGAAGAACAGCAATTAGTACTTCTATTTATTAAAACAGAAAATTGTGGTGTTTGTGATGTCATGTTAAGGAAAGTAAATTACGTATTAGAGAATTATGATTACGTAGAGAAAATAGAGATATTACTACAAGACATGCAAGAAGTTGCGGGGCGATATGCAGTATTTACAGGGCCGACAATTTTGTTATTTCATAATGGAAAAGAGATCCTTCGTGAATCGCGCTTTATTTCACTTGAAAATTTAGAGAGAACCATTCAATTATTCGAGAATTAGGGAGGTTTTTATATGGAATTTATTATTGTCATACTATTATTTGTTGTCATTGGAATAATTGTAATAGCTGTTCGATCAAACAAAAAGAAAGTAAACCTTACGAAACAAAATAACATACATAATTCGTCTAATAACTCATCACCGCTTTTTTTCTTTGCTGGATCTGATAATAATGACAGCTCACATGATAGCAGTTCACATGACTGTGGAGGGTCTTTTGGAGGAGATAGTGGAGGTAGTTGCGGTGATTGATAAGAATACGCCTTATATAGGCGTATTTCTTTTTTAAACAAACGTTTGATTAGTTGGCTTACATACGCACACTAACAGTTAAATAAACGTTTGTTTAATATTTTTAACATGATAAGGAGAATGGAAATGGGAAGGGAACCGAAAGTGAAAAATAAAGGGAAAGTAGCATTGTTTTTATTAGTTGCTGGAGGTGTATTTCTTGTTAAACTTGGATTTAAATTTGGAACAATACATATGATCCGAACTTGGTTTGAAAGTACGTTTTCGTAAATAAGGAATATAGCCTCTTGCGAAAGAGGTTTTTCATTTGTTATCATTAGACTGAACGGTCGGTTTAAAGAGGTGTGAGTATGAGAAAAAGCGCAGAAGAGATAAAGAAGGAAATTGCATACAAAGCAGAAAATCTGTTTTCACAAAAAGGCTATGCAGCCACATCTATGGAAGATATTTGTGAAATTACAGAGCGAAGTAAAGGGAGTATTTATTACCATTTTAAAAGTAAAGAAGAATTATTTTTATTTGTAGTAAAACAGCATACGTATGATTGGCTTGAAAAATGGAATGAAAAAGAGAAGTTGTATAGTACTAGTATTGAAAAATTATATGGTCTCGCAGAATATTATGTAGAGGATATACAACAACCTATTTCGAGTGCAATAGAGGAATTTTCTATGAGCCAAGTTGTGAGCAAAGAGGTTCTAGATGAATTATTAGCTTTAACTAGAGAATCATATGTTATGTTTGAGAGATTAATCGAAACAGGTATACAGTCTGGAGAGTTTCGTGAAGAAAATGCGCGCGATTTGATGTATATTGTACATGGCTTATTATCAGGGCTTGGAGTGCTTTACTATGAGCTAGATTATAACGAGTTAAAGCGAGTTTATAAAAAGGCAATAGATGTATTGTTAAAAGGGATGGCAGCTGAATAATAAGTCAGCGGCTTTTCTTTTAAAACGAATTAGACCGAATGGTCGGTTTATAAAAGGAGGAGCGGAAATGAAAGCTTTATTTAAAAATCGAGCATTTATGCTCGTTATGGCATCCGATATTTTACAACAATTTGCGATTTGGATCAGAAATATGGCCCTATTGTATTTCATAATGGAGCGGACGAATAATGATCCAGTTTCAGTGTCACTATTATCGGTCATGGAATATGCACCTATTTTTATTTTTTCTTTCATTGGTGGCGCGTTAGCAGATCGCTGGAACCCGAAAAGAACAATGGTTGCTGGGGATGTGTTAAGTGTACTGTCTATTATAGGGATTGTTTTATTGTTAAAGATTGATTACTGGCAGGCAATATTTTTTGCGACACTCGTTTCCGCAATTGTAGGTCAGTTTTCTCAGCCTTCATCTTCACGCATATTTAAGCGCTATGTAAAGGAAGAACAGGTAGCAAATGCGATTGCATTTAACCAAACATTACAGTCATTGTTTATGATTTTCGGACCAGTTGTAGGATCGCTTGTGTATACACAACTTGGTTTATTTACGTCACTATATAGTTTAATCATTTTATTTTTATTATCTGCTATCGCCCTTTCATTTTTACCGAAATGGATTGAACAAGAGCAAGCAGTGAAGGAATCATTAAAAAATGATATAAAAGAAGGATGGAAATACGTTCTTCATACGAAAAATTTACGTATGATTACGATCACTTTCACAATTATGGGCTTAGCTGTTGGATTAACGAATCCATTAGAGGTGTTTCTTGTAATAGAACGTCTTGGAATGGAAAAGGAAGCAGTTCAATATTTAGCAGCAGCGGATGGAATAGGTATGCTAATCGGTGGTATTGTTGCTGCGGTTTTCGCTTCAAAAGTAAATCCGAAAAAGATGTTTGTATTTGGTATGAGTATATTAGCAATCTCATTTTTAGTCGAAGGGTTGTCCACATCATTTTGGATTACTAGTTTGATGCGATTTGGAACAGGTATTTGTTTAGCTTGTGTTAATATCGTTGTCGGTACGCTTATGATTCAACTTGTACCAGAAAATATGATTGGAAGAGTGAATGGAACCATTTTACCAATGTTTATGGGGGCAATGTTAATTGGAACATCACTAGCTGGAGGATTGAAGGAAATGACTTCATTAGTTATTGTATTTTGTATAGCGATGTCACTTATTTTATTAGCGATAGGGCCGGTTTTACGTATGCAACTAGATAAAGAAGATGTTGCTAATAAAGAGGAACTAACGAATTCATTCGCTTCGAAATAGCTATTGTAAGGGAGCAGAACTGCTCCCTTTTCCTATGGGAATCTTTTGACAATGAAATGTACCAACTATATACTGATGTTGTAAAAATAATTTTACAGGTTAGGAGAAACGATGTGAAAAATCAAATCTATGAATTGCGCACTGAAAATAATATTTCACAAGGTGCATTAGCTGATAAGTGTAGCGTATCAAGACAGACGATAAATGCAATTGAGAATAATAAATATGATCCAAGCTTAGCGTTAGCTTTTCGTTTAGCGGAAGTATTGGGAACAACTGTTGATAAACTATTTTTGTATAAGCTGTAGGGGAAAGAGAAAATAAGTCTTTTAGTTACGGCATTAGTAGTTATAAGTATGCTAGCATTTGCACTTTACTATTGGTTAATTGAACTTCAAGTAAACTGGTATGCACTATTTATTCGTAGCATCGCATAATGTTGAAGGGGAAAATGAGGAGAAGAAAGATTTAGAAAAACATGTATGAAAAACAAGTGCAAATGTTACATATTATGTACACATTGTATTTATTTTTTGTTTTTTTTTCGCATCGGTAGGTTTTAATAAATGGATAGATTTTCATGATGTACCGCTTTTACTTACGTTATGTGCCGCTAGAGTTGTAAAGCCAGCTGTAGAGTTTTTACTTGTAAAGCGTTATCGTTAAAAATAAAGAAAGATCCTCTTCTTGTGTGAAGGGGATCTTCTTTTTATAGCGTTTTAGTTTTCGGATTAGGTGGTGTAACGGGTGTATCATTTTCAGGAACTCTAGTTAATAAGAATCCACCGATAATAAACAATACGATAATACTAAGGACACCAGCGTTTGTTTTTCCTGTTAATTGCGTTGTAACACCGACTAATACTGGACCCATGATCGCGGCAAACTTGCCAAATATATTATAAAATCCGAAGAATTCATTTGCCGATTCTTTAGGTACTAGTTTTGCAAAATAGGAACGACTAAGTGCTTGAATACCACCTTGAGAAGTGGCAACTAACATTGCTAAAATCCAGAAATCGAGTGTCGTTTTTAAGAAATAAGCATATGTGCAAATGATGATATAAATAATAATACCAACATATAGCATTTTTTTCCCTGTAAATGTTTCTGATAATTTTCCGTATAATAAAGCGAATGGACAAGCTACAATTTGTGTGACAAATAAGATGATTAATAGATTCGTTGCACTAATACCGAGATCTGTTCCGTAAGCGGTAGACATAGTAATAATTGTATCGACCCCGTCAATGTAGAAGAAATAGGCGATTAGGAACATAAAGACTGTTTTATATTCTTTAATATTTTTAAAAGTATCAGCAAGGCGTTTGAAGCTCATTGCAATTGGTCTTGGATGGCGTTCAATATAATGTGTTTGCTCTACGTTTTTTAGCATTGGAATTGTAAATAATCCCCACCAAAGAGCTGTTATTGCGAATGAAATTTGACTGGCAATGCCGACTGATAAAGGGATAGTGCCTTTTTGAGCAAGAATAATAAGAACGATACAACCGATAAAAGGAATTGTGCTCCCAATATAGCCTAATGCAAAGCCTCGTGTAGAAATTCGATCCATTCTATCTTTAGAGGTAACATCTACTAAAAATGCATCATAAAAAATGTTTGCTCCAGCAAAACCGACTAGTGCTAGCATATAGCAACCTAGTAATAAGTACCACTGGGATGTTGGGACGACTGCTAGCATACTTGTAAATACGATGCCGAGTCCAAAGAAGAATGTGAAAAATCGTTTTTTAAACCCTTTATAATCAGCAACTGTGCCGAGAATAGGAGCAAGTATAGAAATTAAAAGTGTAGCGAATGAGTTTGCATATCCCCAATATGCTGTTGAAGTTGCACCAGATAGTCCAGCTTCTTTTGCAGCTGCTTTAAAGTAAATTGGGAATAGTGCAGTTGTAATGACGAGCGAATATACCGAATTCGCCCAATCATATAATATCCAGCTTTTTTCTTGTCTGGACATTTTCTTCATATAATGTTCCCCCTTAAATTGTTCTACTAACAGTGTACAAAAATAAAAATTATAAAAAGAGAAACAGTGATGATTTTTACATAACTTTTACATATATACACAGTTCTTTACAATTGTAGTAAATCCTCTATAATGGATCCGTCTGTTTCGCCTAAGTGCAAACCGAGTAATCTTGCGATAGTCGGACCTTCATCAATAAGTCTCATATACGGGATTGTAACGTCACTTTGAATACCTTTTCCAGCAGCGATAAAAATTGTTTCATAGTTAGGCTTTGTTGGGGAGTAACCATGAGTTCCAAATGTATATTTTTTACTAGAAGTAACATCTTTTTTAGTAATTTCTTTTATAAAATCACCGGTATAATTTTCAGTGAAATAATACCCCTCTTGTGCTTCCAACATAAATAAACAATTACCATCTGCACCGGATTCTTTCGCCGCTTCATCATGAAGTATAAATTCAATGCCATTTTGTTTATTTTGAAGCAGTTCTTCAAGAAGTAGTTGTACTTCCCGAATGGTATCCGTATCGTTTTTGTCTTTCACATATACATAGGCAGAACCGTCGCAACTTTGACAGTAGGCCTTCCAGTCTACTAATTTACCTTCTTTATTTAGAGATATAAGCTCTTTTTGATGGAATAGCACATTTAATTGAATTGATTTGTTTTCACTTAAAGCGCTATGATCACCAAGGGCAATAATTGTACTTTCTTCGTATATTCCACTTTCTTTTAATGCATGAATAATTTTTCCTAGACGTTCGTCGTGCCTATGGATAGCTGCTATTGTTTCGTTAGATTCAAAGCCATGATAGTGTCTTTGTGTGTCTAAATCAGTGAAATGCACAAACATGACATTAGGCCTTTTTGTAAGGATTGTATGTACAGCAGAAGCAAGAACGAAATCATCGAGTTCAGGTTGTGATAATCCATTTCGTATATGACCGAACCGTCGATTTAAATCTAATTGGTATAGCGGGCTACCGCTAAATAATGAAACTAAAATTTGATTTTGCCACGGTCTATTTGGAAAGATTTCCGGTAAATTGTAATCAATGTTTGCTCTTCCAGTAACAGGCCAAAGAAGGGCTGCTGTCGTTAAATTTGCTTTGCGTGCTTCATCATATAATGTTGTTCCTTTTATCGATTTTCGGTACCAATG
This sequence comes from Bacillus cereus group sp. N31, assembly GCF_016483245.1. NCBI lineage: Bacteria > Bacillati > Bacillota > Bacilli > Caryophanales > Bacillaceae > Bacillus > Bacillus cereus group sp. N31. Next base: position 132,348 of record NZ_JAEHCH010000017.1, read on the forward strand.
CCAATCTGGTGATTCACGTCCTGGTTGAAGTAAAGTATTGCTAACAACACCATGTTTATTAGGGTAGTTTCCAGTAACGATTGTTGAGTGGCTTGGATATGTTACAGAAGGATAAATTGGTTCTACTTTTTCTACAACCGCGCCCTTTTTTATTAGAGATTGGAAGTTAGGTAATTTTTGTAGTATAGGAAAATCTAAAGCTGATAAACAGTCGAATGATAAAATAATGACACGATTAGTTAATGCTTTATCCATAAAGTAATCCTCCTAATTATATAAAACCTATTATTATATATTACTATTAATACCTAGTAATAAAAATATGTTTCTGAATAAAATTTATTATTTATTTTCAGAAAAATTAAACATATAATAAGTATAAGGGATTGAATGAAAGGAGGGAATACTATGGACTGGCTAGATGGATTTGGTATTTTTTACATCATTGGTGGAATCACGATTCTCCTAGTATTTGCTATTTCATATTTACTAAAGAAACGTTTTCCAGACAAACAGTTTGATATTATATTTTCACTTAGTTTAGTACTTCTTTGTTTAGCTTTCTTTCCTGTAACAATGATAGCTATTGGTGGGTGGGAAGGAATGGGATATGGATTTATTTGTTTCTTCGTTCTACTTGGTACACTTATCGGTATGGTTGCACATCAACTTGTGAAAATCGTTCGAAAGAGCTACGTATAAAACTACAAAAAATGAAAAGAATATATAAAAATAAGAAAATTAGCTATTGTTTTAAAAAAGAATTTGTATTATGATAATCAACAAATTTATTTCGTTATAACGCTGAAAAAGGACTAGTACATGTCCAACCTTTTTTGCAGAGAGAGAATCCGTTTGGCTGAAAGATTCTTAAAGGGCGATATGGAACCTACCTTTGAGTTCTGCATATGCAGCGGGAAATTCCCGTTATCAAAAAGAGAGCATATACAATTTTTGTGTATGAATCAGGGTGGTAACGCCGGCAAAGCTCGGTCCCTATTTAGGGGCGCGGGCTTTTTTGTATTTTCTAAAAGGAGGAAGACTGACTATGGCAAAAGAACAAGTGCAAGCCATTACGAAGATGGAAGAGGACTTTGCGCAGTGGTATACCGATATTGTAAAAAAAGCTGAACTTGTTGACTATTCAAGTGTAAAAGGGTGTATGATTCTGCGTCCGTACGGTTATGCCTTATGGGAGAATATGCAGAAAGTGATGGATGAAAAGTTAAAGGAAACTGGTCATGAGAATGTGTATATGCCAATGTTTATCCCAGAGAGTTTATTGCAAAAAGAGAAGGATCATGTTGAAGGATTTGCTCCTGAAGTAGCATGGGTTACGCATGGCGGGGATGAAAAGTTAGCGGAAAGACTTTGTGTACGTCCTACATCGGAAACTTTATTCTGTGAGCATTTCTCAAAGATTGTTCAATCATATAATGATTTGCCAAAGTTATATAATCAGTGGTGTTCAGTAGTTCGTTGGGAAAAGACAACGAGACCATTCCTTCGTACGACTGAATTTTTATGGCAAGAAGGCCATACGATTCATGAAACGGCAGAAGAATCGCAAGCTGAAACGTTAAATATTTTAAATCTATATGCCTCTTTCTGTGAGGAATACTTAGCGATACCAGTAATTAAAGGACAAAAAACAGAAAAAGAAAAGTTTGCGGGAGCGAAGGCAACTTATACGATTGAAAGTTTAATGCATGATGGAAAAGCACTTCAAACAGGAACATCTCATAACTTTGGAACGAATTTCTCTGAAGCATTTGATATTAAGTTTTTAGATCGTAACGGTAAGTGGCAATATGTACACCAGACTTCGTGGGGTGTATCAACGAGAATGATAGGTGGACTTATTATGGTCCATAGTGATAATAACGGACTTGTAATGCCGCCAAAAGTCGCTCCAGTACAAGTTGTTATTGTACCTATTGCTCAGCATAAAGAAGGTGTGTTAGAAAAAGCAACAGAGTTACAAGGACGTATTCAGAAGGTTGCGCGTGTAAAAATAGATGCTAGCACTAAAACACCGGGCTGGAAATTTAATGAGTATGAAATGAAGGGAATTCCAATTCGATTAGAAGTGGGTCCAAAGGATATTGAAAAGAATCAAGTTGTACTTGTAAGAAGAGATACGAAAGAAAAAGAATGTATATCAATGGATCAATTAGAAGAACGCATTTCATCATTACTGGAGGAAATTCATCATTCTTTATTTAATAAAGCAAAAGTATTTCGCGATGAGAATACGTATAGTGTGACGAATTTCGAAGAGATGAAAAAAGCAGCTGATGAAAAGCAAGGGTTTATTAAGGCGATGTGGTGTGGAGAACTAGCTTGTGAAGAGAAATTAAAAGAAGAAGTTGGAGTATCTTCACGTTGTATGCCTTTTGAGCAAGAACATTTAGCTGACGAATGTATTTGCTGTAGTAAAGAAGCAAAGCACATGGTCTATTGGGGAAAAGCATATTAATACGTTTTCTGATAGATGCCAAAAGGACTTTGGGTTGCATAATAAACTGCAATCCAAAGCCCTTTTTAGTTTTATATTGGTTTCATGTATTTTTTAGATGGAAAGATGTTGGTCTTTATTTTGCATTTTTACGGCGAATAAACAATAACATACCAATTAGGAATGTTGAAAGTCCTATTAAAATAGATGCAGGATAATGTGCTGCAGTATTAGGTAACTTATCACCTTGTTTTGTCGCATTATCTTTTACGTTACCACCTTGTGAACTGCTATCCCCTTTAACTCGATTGCCATCTTGGGAGCCTTTGCCATCTTGCAAACTGCTATCGCCCTTAACTCGATTGCCACCAGAACCGTTGCCACCAGAACCGGTGACATCAGAACCTTTGAAACCAGCAGCTGTAAGAGGAGATGATGAGATAACTGATGATTAAAGAAAGCAGCGGAATAAAA